>DATILZ010000608.1:0-1748 GCA_035475995.1 Hanamia sp.
AATATAACAAGCAGGCTGTTGATCCGTCTTTTCCACATAATTCATTCAATCATGTCATTCTTTGTGTGCCTGCAAATAAAGATACAACATGGCTTGAATGTACCAGTAAGTCTACAAATGCAGGCGTACTTGGCAGCTTCACAGAAAACAGAAATGCATTATTAATAACGCCTGATGGCGGAGTGCTTGTAGCCACACCAAAAAGTAAAGCTTCAGAAAATACATTTAATCTAACATCTAAAATAATTCTGAAAGAAGATGCTTCGGGCCAAAGCGAAAATGTTTTAAAAACAAATGGCGAATTCAAAGAAGAGATCATTGAGGATGTAATGGATGAAAAAAAAGATGATCAAAAAGAATACCTCGTTAGCAGATTGGGTTTTTTGCAGCCTGATGAATTTGAATTAACAAACGACAATGAGGATAACTTAACAAAAACTTCTTTTAAATTGACGATCGAAAAAATCCCTGAATTTACCGCAGGAAGCAAAATGTTTTTGAATCCAAGAATTTACAAGATATGGAATTATACCCTTCCTACCACTGAAAAAAGAACAAAGGCTTTTTATTATTCTTTTCCATTTATAAAAACAGATACAACTGTCTATCAGCTTCCTGAAAATTATGTTTTGGAAAATCTTCCAAAAGCAAGAGATACTAAATTTCAATATGGTTCATTTAAGACAAATTACCTGTATGATGAAAAAGCAAATACCGTCACTTCTATTGCCTTTCTTGAACTGTCGCAGAATGTGATCCCTGCAGAAAAATTTGCTGAAGCACGTAATTTTTTTGGAAGTGTGATTCAAGAATTTACTGAGAAGATAGTGATTAAAAAGAAATAGGAATAGCGGTTATTTATTAGTTTACTGCTGGTAACTTACCAAACATTAATAATTTTCTCTGTCCTTTTAAACCTTTGTGCATTGAAAGGCGCACCCAGTAAGCCCCCGAAACCGACACGATAGGTATAAACAGGTTTGAAACCATTTTGAAAACCAGAAACAAAATCTATTCTGAAAATCTTAAAAATATTTTCTAAGCCAACAAAAACTTCGGCGTATTTGGTATTCGGGTTTATATAAAGTGCATTCGTTCCTTCTACAAGATTCCAGTTCAGTTTTTTAAACAAAGGAATTTTATTGGTAATTAATCCATTGGAATGATGTTCAAAAAGAAATTCGGTATAGAAAGGAGAAGTATTACTGAATTGATAATCAGAAGCGATTTGTAAAGATCGCACATACTCCCCTGCTATATGCGAAAAACTTGCATAGAAATGTTTGTAGTCCTGAGCATAAACCGATTTCGTATTTAAAAATCCACCAAAGGTTAAGCTATATTTTATTGATCCTGCCAGTTTTAAATTTGCGTTATCAGCAATATTTAATGCCCATTTATCATAATCAACATCGCTGCCAAAAAGATTTTTTATTCCTTTTGTATAGTCAAAAGTAAAGGTTGGAAATTTCGATCCAATCGCCATTTTATACTCGGGAAATTCAATATAACGCTGTCCTGGTGTAGCACTCACTAAGCCATGCAACAGAACCGCCTGGTGCCTGTTGAATTGTGATGACATAATTTCTACCGGATAATTTGGTGTAAGTCTTCCTTGCCATTTGTCATTCAAAACAAAATCGGTGGTATTATTCAAAGGCAAACGATCTTCATATTCTCCTTCGATAAGAAAAGAAATACCACTCTCCCACTTTTTTTGAAAACCGCTTTTTGCAAAATAATTTTCA
>DATILZ010000609.1:0-2736 GCA_035475995.1 Hanamia sp.
TCGTGCAGCAAAAGCGCTGTCTTTGGTTTTATAATCTTTTATTTCTTCTGGCTCCAGTGGTACCGGCCTGACAGAATCCCAGTAAGAGTGCGGTTTTTTATTCACTGCAGTATCATATTTGATCACTACACGATTAAAATAATCCTTTGGAAAATTGGGATGCAGATTGTAGTTAGAATAAACATTTACAAAATTACCTTCGGCTTTCAGTCCCAACTGATCAAAACTGAAATGCAACACCTGGTTTTTGATTCTCCAGATGTCTTTTTCCACCGGAACAAATAGCTGAGAGATTTGAAGCGTATCTAAAATTTGCAACTGCGATTTTTGAGTAAGAGAAAGATTACAGCTATAAATACGCCAGTCATTTTCTGTAATATTAATAATGCCCGAAAACAATGGTTCGTAATTTCGTTTAGGCATTACCGTTATAACATTCACTTCATTTCCGTCCTCATAAAAACTGCCCAGAAATTTATATTTATAATAATTCAAAGCGCCATCTGCAATGGGTGAAATGAATCCGCGCGGATTTAATTGCGAAGCAAAAACGTTTACGTTATTTTTATAAAAATCAATAAAAACCGGAAAATCAAAGCCAAATCCATTGCTTCCGCTTACACGGCTGGAAATCACTTCTAATTTGAATTTATCAGGCTCTTGTGCAGAAACTTTTGTTACAGATTCTGACAAATAAATAATTCCTTTTCCCGAAGAATCAATCCCCATATCTGTTCTGTCTTCTTCCGGAATTTTTTGGCCAAAAATTTTGTTAGGAAGGCTTCTTAATCTTATCAGCCCTTTAATGTAAACCTGAGCTTCGAATGCTTTTACCTGGTTTTCATAAAAAGGTCGTTTTTTAATTGTCTGGCGGATAATTTCATAAGCCGGATCTTCTGCGTTTCCTTTAATGATTACTTCTTTTAAAGTTAATTTCTGAACCGTTAAAACGAAATTTATGTTTTGATCTGTTGTATTTAGAGTGACTGCTTTTTCCTGCGATGTATAGCCAACATAATAACAAACCAAAGTATATTTGCCGGGAGCAAGGGCGATACTATATTCACCATGATTATTTGCTGTAACGCCGGTTGGAGTTCCTTTTACAAGAATAGAAGCAAACGGTAACGGATTCCCTTCTGCGTCTTTGACCGTTCCTTCAATCTTCTGTGCTGATAGAGTAAATACATTTAGAATAAAACAAACCAATAAAAGCTTTTGCATAAACGAAAATAAGTTCAAAAAAGCAATGAAGATATGGAATGAGAAAAAGATAAGAGCAATAAAAAGCAAATTCTATTCATCAGATAACAATTTATTTTTTCAAATTCAACTTTTTACAGCAGGAAATAATTTTACTGAAAGATGCTAATTTTCTTCTTAAAAAAAAACATCTTTTAAACTTTTGGAGATTAAAAATTTCTTTAACGTTTTATTTTCTAAAACAGGTGATTACAGACCTTTACAAGTTCATAATTAATCATTTAATGGTTGCCGTTTTATTACCTTTGCAGTCGTTTTTTAAAAATTATTTTCATTAAATGAAGAACATCAGGAATTTTTGCATTATTGCTCATATTGATCACGGAAAAAGCACGCTTGCAGATCGTTTGCTGGAATTTACCCATACGATAAATGATCGTGAAATGCAGGCGCAGGTTTTGGACAATATGGATCTGGAAAGGGAAAAAGGAATTACGATAAAAAGCCATGCCATTCAAATTAATTATAAATATGAAGGCGTTGAATATATTTTGAATTTAATTGATACTCCCGGCCATGTGGATTTTAGCTATGAAGTGAGCCGTGCCCTGGCTGCCTGTGAAGGTGCTTTGCTTTTGGTAGATGCTACCCAGGGTATCCAGGCGCAAACAATTTCGAATTTATATCTTGCGATTGATAATGATCTGGAGATCATTCCTGTGTTGAATAAAATAGACATGGATGGCGCAATGATTGGAGAAGTAGAAGATCAGATCATTGAATTGATTGGGTGCAAACAGGAGGATATTTTGCATGCGAGTGCGAAAACCGGTGTTGGAATTGAAGAAATTCTGACAGCAATTATCAAACGCATCCCGCCTCCGAAAGGCGATGAGAACGCTCCACTTCAGGCCTTGATATTTGATAGTGTTTTCAATAGTTTCAGGGGAATTATTGTTTATTATCGTGTATTTAACGGCATTTTAAAAAAGAATGACAAAATCAAATTTTCTAATACAGGTAAAGAATATAACGCAGATGAAGTAGTCATTTTGAAAATGGGAATGATGCCCAAAAATGAAGTGAAAGCAGGTGATGTGGGTTATGTAATCACTGGCATTAAAAATGCAAAAGAAGTAAAAGTTGGTGACACCATTACCACTACTTTTAATCCCTGCAAGGAATCTATTAAAGGTTTTGAAGAAGTAAAACCAATGGTTTTTGCAGGAATATTCCCGGTGAATACGGATGAATTTGAAGAGTTGAGAGATTGCATGGAAAAACTTCAGCTGAATGATGCTTCACTCACCTTTGAACTCGAAACGTCGCAGGCGCTTGGTTTTGGCTTTCGGTGCGGATTTCTTGGAATGTTGCACATGGAGATTATCCAGGAAAGATTGGAACGGGAATTTAATCAAACAGTTATCACCACTGTCCCCAATGTTAGTTTCTATGCTTATACAACAAGAGGAGAAAAAATTATTGTAAATAATCCTTCTCAAATGCCGGACCCAACACGCATTGAGAAGATTG
>DATILZ010000610.1:0-7902 GCA_035475995.1 Hanamia sp.
CAGTTGCAAGAAAACATTATTAGATACAACACCGGATGACCGGTATATTCAAAGTACTTTCTGGAAAACAGAGCAAGCCGCTACAGCAGCATTAACCGGTGCTTACCAGGCTTTAACTTATAGCGGCCTTTATGGTGGCGATGCTACTCCTTTGTTTGAAGAAACTGCTACGCCTAATGCGTATAATTATGACAATACCAGTTCCTGGAATTCTATCGCAGAAGGTTTGCAATCTGCTTCCACAGGCGGTATTATCACCAGCCGTTGGGGCGACAGTTACAGTGGCGTCGGAAGATGCAACAGTTTTCTGGCAAACGTTGATAAGGTGCCGGACATGAGCGAAGATCTTAAAACAAGAATGAAAGGCGAAGCTCATTTTTTAAGGGCATTATTTTATTTCAACCTGGAAAACTATTGGGGCGATGTACCATTAGTTGTAGATGCTCCGGATCCGGTTACGCAGGATTCTCTTCCACGTACCCCAAGAGAACAAGTGGTTCAGCAAATGTTATCCGATCTCGATAGCGCTGCATTAGTATTGCCTTTGAAATATGGCTCCTCAGACTTAGGAAGAGCGACCAAAGGCGCTGCACTCGCCCTAAAAGCGAAAATCCTTTTGTTTGAAGCAAGTCCTTTATTCAATACTACAAATGATATTAATCGCTGGAAAACTGCGGCAGATGCTTTGAAAGCAGTAATGGATATCGCTCCTGACGCAGGTTACGGATTATATCCTGATTATCGTGGTCTTTTCCTTCCGGAAAATGAAAATAACAAAGAAGTAATTTTTGATGTTCAATTCATTTATCCTTTAGAAGGAAATTCTTTTGATCTTATTGACAGGCAATATAATTCTAATGCACCGCTATTGGGACTGGCAGAAGCTTACCAGATGAAAAATGGTTTGCCAATTACAGATCCTCTTTCAGGTTATAACCCGGATTTACCTTATGAAAACAGGGATCCCAGATTATATGCTACTATTGTTTTTCCCGGCGATCAATATATGGGCGCTAAGGTAAAACCAAGCCGGTTTGCTATTACCGGTTATGGTGTAGAAAAATATAGTATTTACACTGATGCCAAGCCACCAAACGGCCTTGGAGATTTGAAAGGCGGCCAATCATACACCAATTATATTGTATTGCGCTATGCGGATATTTTACTGATGTATGCGGAAGCACAAAATGAATTTGCAGGACCAGATCCATCGGTTTATGACGCAATTAATAAAATACGGAAACGTGCCGGTATGCCGGATATTCCTGCAGGACTTTCACAGGATGACATGAGAGAAGCCATCCACCAGGAAAGGCGCGTCGAGTTTGCCTGCGAAGGTTATTATTACAATGACATCCGCAGATGGAAAACTGCAGAGAATGTAATGAATGCTACCATCTATGCATGGGATCATACTTCAATAGAAACCCGCAAATTTAATCCGGCTAAGGATTACTGGTGGCCAATACCACAATCAGAGTTGGATTTAAACAGTAAGCTTACTCAAAATAAGGGCTATTAATTCACCTGGAAGAATTCTAAAAAGATCAAAAACAATGAAAACAAAAATTGTGCTTCTTGTTTTATTTAGTTTAAAGTTAGCTTTCGGTAATTCCCAAACAACAAAATGGGACAGCACTTATCGTCCCGGCCTTTATGATTTTGAAGAACAATTGTATGAAAGTTATCCGCATGCCAAAACGGACATTGTTTTCCTTGGTAACAGCATTACTGACCGCGTGGATTGGAATGAACTATTGGGAATATGTAATGTGCATAATCGCGGTATTTCCGGAGATATAACTTTTGGAGTGTTACAAAGATTACACGAAGTAACAAACGGGAAGCCGGCTAAAGTTTTTATCCTCATTGGTATAAATGATATTTCAAGAAATATTCCTGATACCGTTATTTTAAATAATTACAGGAAAATTATCGACAGAATTAAAACAGAATCACCCCATACTAAAATCTATTTTCAAACTTTGTTGCCGGTCAATAATGAGTTTACGCAGTTTAAAAGCCACTACAATAAGGATGAACACATTCTTTGGCTGAATGATCAGATTAAAAAATTAGGAAGAGACGAAAAGATAACCGTGATTGATTTATATCCACATTTTTTAGATGGTCAAAATAAACTGGATAAAAAGTACACCCTGGATGGTTTGCATCCAAATGCTGAAGGATATAAAGTGTGGGCAGCAATTTTAAAGAAATACCTGGATTAATAATTAAAAAAAAATGAATTGGTATTTAATTTATTCTGTTTCTCTCACAAACAGCAAAAGGACAAATAACCGCGATTTGTATTCTTTGAAATAACGGGAATAACAAGACTGAACCTGATATTATTTTATTTAAAAAAAGTTAATTGAAGTTTATGGATACAAGAAGAGAATTTCTTAAAAAAACATTGCTGCTTTCAGGCGCAGCGGGCCTTTCAAGCGCTCTTCCTGCTTCTATTCAACGGGCTTTGGCGATCAATCCACCTCCCGGAAGTACTTATCTGGATGCCGAACATGTTGTGATCCTGATGCAGGAAAACCGTTCTTTTGATCATTGCTTTGGGGCTTTGCGTGGTGTTCGCGGATTTAATGATCCACGCGCAATCACCCTTCCTGATAAGAATCTGGTGTGGTTGCAAACCAATAAAGCCGGCGAAACTTATGCCCCTTTTCATTTTGATATTCATGACACAAAGATCACCTGGATGGGATCTGTTCCTCATTCACGTTCGAGCCAGGTAGATGCAGATAATCTTGGAAAATTCGATCAATGGCTGGATGCAAAAAGATCAGGAAATAAAAAATATGCGGATATGCCATTGACACTTGGCCATTATACCCGTGAAGATCTTCCATTTAATTATGCCATGGCCGATGCTTTTACTGTTTGTGATCAAAATTTTTCTTCTGCTATGACCAGTACCTGGCCAAATCGTCTTTACCTCTGGAGTGGTACCATTCGGGGCGAAAAAAACGGTGATGCGAAAGCTTATATCCGCAATGAAATTCCTTATGGCGAGGCACATTGGAAAACTTTTCCGGAAAGACTGGAAGAAAATGAGATTTCCTGGAAAGTATATCAGAATGACATTACAAGCGGCGGTGGGTATGAGGGAGAAGAATCAGCATGGTTGTCTAATTTTGGCTGCAACCCTTTGGAATTTTTATCACAATTTAATGTAAGATTTTCACCAAAGTATATTCAAAGCTTGCAAAAACGCAGTCAAAAACTGCAGGATGAAATAACGGCATTGGAACAAAAAATTGCTACTGTTCAGCCCGCTAATAAAGTGTACGATAAATTACAAAAGGAACTTAATAAAAAGAAAGAGGTTTTGGCTGATTCAAATGATCAATTAAAAAAATGGGCAAAAGAGAATTTTGAAAAATTATCAGCGTTCCAAAAAAATATTTACAACAAAGCATTTACCACCAACGAAGGTGATCCCGATTATCATACGCTCAGTACGTTAAGCTATGATGATAATGGCGTTAACCGCGAAGTTGCCATTCCAAAAGGCGATGTTTTATACCAGTTCAGAAAAGATGTGGATTCCGGAAATTTGCCAACGGTTTCGTGGTTGGTTCCTTCACAAAACTTTTCTGATCATCCAAGCGCTCCATGGTATGGTACGTGGCTCACTTCTGAAATATTAGATATTCTTACTAAAAATCCGGAAGTATGGAAGAAAACCATCTTCATTCTTACTTATGATGAAAATGATGGTTATTTTGATCATGTTCCCCCTTTTGTATCTCCCGATCCAAAAGATCCTTCTACCGGAAAATGCTCACAGGGGATTAACACGAGTAGCGTTGAATTTGTGCGCAAAGAACAGGAGATCAGCGAAGGAATACACCGCAAAGAAGCGCGTAGCGGCCCGATAGGATTGGGCTTCAGGGTCCCAATGATCGTGGCCTCGCCATGGAGCCGCGGAGGAAAAGTGTGCTCACAGGTATTTGATCATACTTCTACTTTACAATTTCTCGAAGAATTTTTAAACAAAAAATTTAATAAAAACATTAAAGAAACGAATATCAGCGGATGGCGTCGGGCGGTATGCGGCAAACTTACTTCTGTCTTCACCGTTTATGATGATAAAAAGGAAAAGTTACCATTTCTTTCGCTCGATCCTTTTGTTGAAAAAATTTACAATGCCAGGTTCAAAGAAGAGCCTTCTAATTTTAAAAAACTGACGGCAGATGAAATTCAGCAAATCAATCGTGATCCGGCTTCATCGAAACTAATGCCGCAACAGGAACCGGGAATAAAAGCTGCAAATCCATTGCCATACCAGCTTTATGCGGATGGTAAATTGAGCGATGACAAGAAAAATTTTGAAATAAAAATGCAGGCAAAGAATGAAGTGTTTGCCGGTGAATCTGCAGGCAGCCCTTTTAATGTATATGCGCCCGGAGAATATCTTTCAGCAGCCAGTGAGAAGAATTCTGTAAAAACTTTTGAGCCAGTGCGTGCCTGGCATTATGCAATTACAGCCGGCGATTCCCTGACAGATTCATGGCCTTTGGATGCTTTTAAAAATGGTGAATATCATCTTCGGATTTATGGTCCTAATGGTTTTTTCCGCGAGTTTGCCGGAAATTCAAAAGATCCTCAAATTCATATTGAATGCGATTATCAGCATAGCAGGTTATTAAAAAATAAACTCACTGGCAATGTCGAATTAAAAATTGCAAACTCTGATCAGAATCCCTTTACGATCATAATTACTGATAATGCATATAAGAATGATCCGGTTTCAAAAAAGATAACTCCTTCCGGGGAAGAAACTATTATTTTGGATCTTAAAAAATCTTCCGGATGGTACGATTTTTCTGTTGCGGCAAAAGGACATCCTGCTTTTACAAAAAGATATGCAGGCCGTGTGGAAACAGGCAAAGAAACCATTTCCGATCCATTCATGGGAAGAAGCGTCTGAAAACTACAAATCAAAATTCATCTTATTTATTCGTTTACTATGTTACAAAACAACTCATTTCTCCTGCTTATCACAGCAACATTGCTCGCTTCATGTGCAGGCAGCAATCATCATCAGACATCGCATTTTGATAAACAGGCACATCGTGGCGGGCGTGGATTAATGCCTGAAAATACGATTGCTTCTGAAAAAAATGCCATCAACTATGATTGTACTTTGGAAATGGATTTGCAAATGTCGAAAGATAAAAAAATAGTCGTGTCCCATGACGCCTATTTTAGCAGTGATTTTTGTTTGACACCCGAAGGTGATACGATGACAAAAAAAGATGGATTCAGCAGGTTGATTTACAATATGCCTTATGATAGTGTCGCAAAATATGATGTTGGCCTGAAACCTCATCCGCTGTTTCCGCAGCAGAAGAAAATCCATGCTATTAAGCCACTGTTAAGCGTTTTGATAGATTCTGTTGAAGCGTATGCAAACGAGAAAAACCATGTAAATCATTACAATATTGAAATAAAATCGAATCCAAAAAGCGATGGAAAGTTTTATTCCTCATTGGAAGAATATGTGGATTATGCAATGAAAATAATTATTGAAAAGGGAATTGCACCACGCACCATGATGCAGTCATTTGATGTGAGGGCATTAAGAATGATTCATGATAAATATCCCAAGCTGCAAACCTCTTATCTGGTAGGCGCCCCGGATAAAAAAACAGCAGCAGAATATATCAATGAACTCGGCTTTAAACCCGATATTTTCAGCCCTGAATTTTCTTTGGTTACTTCTGAACTGGTAAAAGCATTTCATGATAAACACGTTTTGGTCATTCCATGGACTCCCGATACTGTGGAAGATATTCAGCGTTTAAAATCAATGGGCGTGGATGGCGTAATCACGGATTATCCGGAATTATTCGCGCAATTAAAATAAAATTTTATAAGGTAAATTTTTGCAAATCCTGTCGTTTCTCTTTATTTTTTAAATACGAAAAAATAAGGATAAACAGGAAAAGATATTGTTACTTGATATTCGTGCAAATCAAACACCGGACTTTGTATATCTGCTAATTGATACCTTTCATCAAACATTTACATGCTTTTAAATTGTCCTTTCTTACTTTTATTTTTTTAAACCAAAAATGTAAGAATGATTTTATGAAAAATTTTTTATTATCAATTGCATGCTTATTTACAGGAATCAATTTTTTATTCGCACAGCAATTATACATGCCGCGGAATATTACCGATGCATACAAAAACGGCACGCGTTCGCTGGATGGCAATCCCGGAAAGAATTACTGGCAAAATGAAGGAAAATATGATATCAATGTAACGGTAACTCCTGAAACCAAGGTGGTATCAGGTGTTGAGAAGATTGTCTATAGCAACAACAGCCCCGATACTTTGAAATTTCTCGCCATCCGTTTTGTAAATAATGTACATAAGCCGGAAGCGCCGCGGGGAAATTACACCAGTGATGATTTTTTTACAACCGGCCTCGATATTCAATCTTTATCGGTGAATAATGAAGATTACAAAGTGGATTCTAAAAACTGGGGAACCGTTGGTCGCGTTAGATTAAAGCAGCCATTAATGCCTCATTCCTCTGTTGAATTAAATATTTCCTGGAGCTATCCTTTATCAAAGGAGGATGGCCGTGAAGGGCAGATTGACAGCACTACTTTTTATGTCGCATACAGTTATCCGCGCATTTCTGTTTATGACGATTACAATGGATGGGATTTTATTCCGCATACTGGCAGACAGGAATTTTACAACGATTTTAATGATTATAATTTATCGGTAAAGGTTCCTAAAAATTATATGGTTTGGGCTACCGGCGATCTGTTAAATCCAGATGAAGTGCTGCAACCTGCAATAGCAAAGCGTTTGAAGGATTCATACACTTCTGATAACGTGATTCACATTGCAGATTTTAATGAAGTGCAACAAAACAAAGTAACACTTCAAAATGATTGGAATATTTGGAAATTTTCTGCAGATCATATCACCGATGTTTGTTTTGCGGTAAGCAAAAATTACGTTTGGGATGCAGCGAGTGTTGTAGTCGATGCAAAAAATAATCGTCGTACCAGTGTGCAGGCGGCATATAATGATACAGCCAAAGATTTTCATCAGTCAGTAAAATGGACACAAAATGCTTTAAAATATTTTTCAACAAAATGGCCAGGAGTTTCTTATCCGTTTCCAAAAATGACTGCCTTCCAGGGGCATGCTGATATGGAATATCCAATGATGGTAAATGATGGAACGACTAAGAATTTGAAGTTTGCTCAGATGGTACAGGATCATGAAATTGCTCACACTTATTTCCCATTTTATATGGGCATCAATGAAACAAGATATGCGTTTATGGATGAAGGTTGGGCTACCACTTTTGAATATTTGATTGGGCAGGAAGAAAACGGAAAAGCACATGCAGATTCAGTTTATAAAATGTTTCGCATCAGCCGTTACATCCATGATCCATCTACAGAAGAAGATCAGCCGATCATCTCTATGTCAACACAGGTAAGCGGTGCAGGCTATGGCAATAATTCATATGGAAAAGCCTCCTTAAGTTATCTGGCATTAAAAGATATGTTGGGTGATGCAACTTTTAAAAAAGCCTTACATTATTATATGGATGCCTGGCATGGGAAACATCCGATTCCGTGGGATTATTTTAATGCAATGAGTGCCGGCGCCGGTCAAAATCTCAACTGGTTTTTCAACAATTGGTTTTTTACAAATAACTATATTGATCTGAAAATAGATACTGTTCAAAAACAAGGCGATTCTTATGCCATAACTGTAAAAAATGTTGGAGGCTTTGCCATTCCTTTTGATATAAAGATTGTATATACAGATGGGCAGGTAGCCTCATTGCATCAGACGCCTGCTATCTGGCAAAAAAACCAAAAGGAGCAGGTATTTAAAATTTCT
>DATILZ010000611.1:0-1523 GCA_035475995.1 Hanamia sp.
TAACAGAGACTCCCGCCAAAGGCTTGTTATCTGTGCCGGAAATGACTTTCCCGGTAATTCTTCTGGCTTGAGCATTTGCAATAAAAGATTGGAAAAGAAGAGTAGAAATGAAAAGGATAGGCAGGAGATATTTACTTTTAAACAAATTATATTTCATAGAAAATCTTTAGCAGTTATAAATTTTGAAGCAGATTCTAAATTTATTTCTATGAGACCTTACGGCCCGTTCCCTTTAATTGAAGCTTTCTGTTTAAGAATAAAGCGTGCAATCATATAATTGGTTTTACAGTTTTTAAAAAATCGTGCACTTCAGCCGAAAAATTATTTTGAAAAAAAGAAATCCTGGAAGGGGGCAGGGTAAAAGATAATTAGATTAGACAGTTTCGAAATATGAAATGCTGCAAAGCAACGAATTGTATTTGTGGTTGTTTTAAAAAAGTGCGAAAAACAAAAAGGCTGTCCGGAGACAACCTTTTGACTGTAAATTTTCGAACTTAATTTAAGAATGATGAATTATTATTTAAAAGAAATAACCGACGGTTAGCTGCAGACCATAGTTTTTGTACTTTCCGTCTCCTTGCGCAAGATTGCGAAGACTTCCGAGGTAACCGGCATTTACAAACATGCCATTTGTTAATTTGACACCTGCGATCGCGTTGAGGCTTATATCAACCCGTCCCATTCCTGCACCGCCTTTGTCTTCTTTTTTGAAAGCATCAACAGACTCATCTACCGCGACTGTTTGCCCGTTTTCATCTTCTGCAAATCCTCTGTATTTTATTTTACCGCTGATCCCATACCCAATTGATGGGCCGGCGCCGAAATAAAAGCTTACTGCTTTGGCAGGAATGGTGTAGACAAAATCAACAGGTAATTCGGCATAATTCAACGAAGTTTTCACTTCTGTCGGTTGACCTGCGTCTCCAAACTTAATGCTGTTTTTCTTTTGCAGAAAGTTTATAGAAGGCCTGACACTTAGGTTACCCGCCAAAGGAATGTCAGCGACTAAACCGGCACCGAAAGCTGGCTGCAAAGATTTTTTTGCATCTGTAATGTTGTCTGACTGGAAAGAAACGCTGCTCGCATTTCCGATAACCTGTACTCCGATTCTTGCCTGGCTAAAACCCGCTACAGTAATAATTAGTGCTGCTAACACCAGATAGATCTTTTTCATAAACGCTAAATTTTTTTGTTTTGTTTTTTTAATTTGATGCAAAAGAAATATCGAAAACAGCAGCCACCAATCACATGAATATGTGTGTAGAGATGAATGGTTAATAGGCTGTACAAAAGAGTAAATGAGATGAAGAATGGATGTAAAAATCTATTGCAAAAGTAGGTTATGAATTTGTGAGCCTTTGTGCATGAGGACTGCAAATGCAACATGAGATGCTGATGAACGAAATGCGACGCAACGATGTCGCCAGGAAAACACACGCCCGTACCAAAAATTGAATTGTTCAAGTCAATTGCAGATTGGAGAGATCGAGGAGAAATTTCGGTTGCAAATTTTTATTTATATA
>DATILZ010000612.1:0-7545 GCA_035475995.1 Hanamia sp.
TTCAATAATGAGTTTAATATTGGTAAACATGGTATTTGTTTTAACCATTGTTTCCAAAGCTTTTAAATGCATAAAAAACTGTCCTTTATCATCCGCAGAGCCGCGGGCAAAAACTTTTCCATCTTTTATCACCGGATCAAAAGGATTGCTGTGCCACAGTTCGAGTGGCTCTGCAGGCTGCACATCATAATGCCCGTAAACCAAAACTGTAGGTTTATTTTTATCAATGATTTTTTCAGCATATACTACAGGAAAACCATCAGTTTGCATCACTTCCGCTTTACCAGCACCAGAATTGAGAAAACTTTGCTTAACCGCATCTGCACATTTTATCATATCCTTTTTATGTTCACTCTTAGCACTTACCGAGGGGATTCGCAGCAGTTCCATCATTTCATTTAAAAATCTTTCACGGTTTTTCTCCTGGTATTCTTTCCATTCTTCCATATAAAGTCTGATTTTTTTTATAAAATAAACAGGGGCGAATGTAAAACTTTTTAAAAGGATATGTTACAACAATTAAAATTAACCGGATTCGTAAATAATCCTCATAAAATATTTGGTTTTCAATTAAAGGAATCTTTACATTTGCATCAGATTGCTTTTCAATTTATCAGCCTTTGTTTTAGTTGCCTCTTATGGATGCTTCTACTGCAAAGGCTGAGTCAATTTAAGGAAGCAGATTGAAGGGAGGAAGGTTTGAGGTTGACGGTTAAAGGGAAGGAATAACCAATAATAAATGTTCAATGTTCAATAAATGTTCAATATTCAAGGTGTGAGAATAATTTGAGTAATTCAATAATTCAATAATTGATTCTAAAAGTTTCCGTTTTTGTTGAAACTGCCAAAAATCCTAACGGTTGTCAATCTCAGATTTTTAAAAAGGCGGTAATAATATTCTTTATTAAATAATTGCGAATCGTGCATCGCCTTATAAGTTAGAAAAAATCCGACGGGTGAAAGCACAATTACCGGAAGCCACATTCCGATAATGGGAATTAAAGTATGCTCTTTGGTAAATTTTTCACCGAAAATATTTAATAAATAAAAGATCATAAAAAATACCAGCGCCATTACCAAAGGCAAGCCCAGGCCGCCTTTTCGGATAATGGAGCCAAGGGGCGCACCAATAAAAAACAAAACAAGGCATGCTATTGAAAGCGATAATTTTTTATGCCATTCTATTTCATGTTGTGTATAATCATCGTTCTGGCTTTTATAGTCAACGGCTGCCATTTGCAAAACATTTCGCGCATTATTTACATTAGTTAATGTCTGATCATTCACCAGAGATTGTAAAGTGTCCGGAATCAAAGCATCGAAGCTTGCTACTTTTTTTGCAGGAGTTTTTTCTTTCACCACCGCTAATTCTTTTTTTGTTGCTGAACTATCTTTAAAATTTGAATATTTTACATAAAATGCAAGCTGCGTTTTATTTCTTTTGTAAAAAGAGTCGGGCACTTTTTTCAGAGAATCAAGATCAACATTCAATTGCCGCATTGTTTTCATGCGAATGTTATTCATAAAAAGACTGTCTGAAGTTTTTTGCAAATTGAGCTGGCTTAGATCAAACAGCTTATTATATTCTTTAAAGCCCAAATTTATAAATTCGTTTTTTGTGGAATTAAATGTACCGTTTTCTTCATACCTGTTTCCATTTTCCAATTTGAATTCCAGGAATTTTTTATCGGTACTCATAGACATTTTACCACTTTCTGAAATAATGGTATTATCCTGTACGCCATTCGATTGTTCATAGATCAAAACCTTGTGCAACGTACTTCTATCCTTGTCTTTTTTATCTACTTTAATTGAAAACCCGCGAAACCCATCATAAAAAACACCGTCTTTCAAATCGAAGGCCGGGCTTTTTTCATAAATATCATGATAGATCACGGCGAATTTTAAATTGGCTACAGGAGCAATATAATTTGCAAATAAAAATGCAATTCCTGATAAAAAAATTGAAACAAAAAATAAAGGACGCATAAAACGCAGCAAAGAAATTCCTGAAGATTTAATTGCAACGAGTTCGAAATTTTCACCCAGTTTACCAAATGTCATAATGGAAGAAAGCAGAATGGCAATAGGCATTGCGAGAGTTACAAGAGTAGCGCTTGCATAAATTAAAAATTGTGTCAGTGTGAGCATATCCAATCCTTTTCCCACCAGATCATCGATATATTTCCACAGGATCTGCATCATAAATACAAAGAGAGTAATAAAAAAAGTGGCGATAAAAGGCCCCACAAAAGCTTTCAGTATAAGTTTGTCCAGTTTTTTAAACATGCAAAAAATTGCGGAGTTTGAACCGGCTGGTGGGGACACCGACCGGGGCAATGAAATAAAAAATATTGGAACAAAAGTACAGCTTTCAACTTTCGAAACTGAACTTGATGCAACAATCAGAGATTTTTACAAAAGAATTAATTTACGTGAGATTCTAAATGTATTTTTTTGAAAGTAGAAAAAGTAACTTTTATGAAAAACATTATGTAAGAATCACAGAAATTTATCTCCTATATTTCTCTTTATTTCTGATAGATATTCTTTAATATTTTGTTCATTTTCTTTTTTACAAACAAGCAATGCATCTTTACTATCGACAATGATAAAATCCTCCAGTCCCTGCAATAAAATTAATTTTTCATCGCTGGTATGAATAATATTTTTTGAACAATCAAACAGAACAACATTATTCCCGGCTACCGCATTTTCATGATAATCTTTTTCCAGGTTTTCATAAGCGCTACCCCATGTTCCAAGATCGCTCCATCCAAATGAAGATGGAATTACATATACATTATCGGCCTTTTCCAGAATTGCGTAATCAATGGAAATACTCATGCACAAAGGATAAATTAATTCTATCGCTTCCTTTTCATTTTGTGCATTCATTGCTTTTTTTGCGCCTTCAAAAAGTTCATGAATTTCGGGAAGGTATTTTTCAAAAGCAGCAATGATATTCTTTGTCTGCCAAACAAAAATTCCGGCATTCCATAAAAAATCGCCGCTGGCGATAAAAGTTTTCGCTAATTCCAAATCCGGCTTTTCGGTAAAAGTTTTTACTTTAAAAATGTTATCGCTTACCGCATATTGCTCATATTGAATGTAGCCGTAGCCTGTGTTTGGCTGAAAAGGTTTGATGCCAAGTGTGAGCAAAGCATTATTTTTTTCGGTAAATTCAAGTGCTTCAAGACTGGTTTTTATAAACGCTTTGTCATCCAGAATCAGGTGATCGGCGGGCGCACAAATCAAATTACTTTCAGGATTTAATTGTTGAAGTTTATAAGAAATATAAGCAATACAGGGAGCAGTATTTTTTCGTGAAGGCTCGCAAACGATGTTTTCAACCGGCATCAAAGGCAATTGTTCTGCCACAATATCTTTATATTGATAAGAAGTAACCACATAAATATTTTCAACGGGAATGTATTGAGCAAAACGATCGAAAGTAGATTGAATCAGTGTTTTACCGGTATTTAGAATATCGAGAAATTGTTTGGGATAATCGACACGGCTTACAGGCCAGAAACGGCTTCCAATACCACCGGCCATGATAGCCACATAATTGTTTTTGTTCATAATTAGTTTGTTTTAAATAATTCCTTCCCGAATAAGGTCGTGCAAATGAATAATGCCGGCATATTTTTCATCATCAACTACAATAAGCTGCGTAATATTTTTGCTGCGCATTAAATCCAGTGCATTTACCGCGAGTGATTTACCATCAATAGTTTTGGGATTTAAAGTCATGATATCTTTAGCTTTTACCTCTTTATGATCCAGGTCTTTTTCAAGCATTCTTCTAAGATCGCCATCGGTAATAATCCCGGTAATTTTTTGATCGTTGTCCAAAACAACCGTTACCCCCAAACGCTTTTTGGTTATTTCAATAATAACGTCTTTCAAAACACTGTCTGTATGTACTGCTGGTTTTTCATTATTAACCGAAAGATCACCAACGTGCAGGTATAATTTTTTCCCCAAAGCGCCGCCGGGATGAAACTTTGCAAAATCTTCAGAACCGAAACCGCGTAATTCCATCAGGCAAACCGTGATGGCATCGCCCATTACCATCTGAGCCGTGGTGCTGCTGGTAGGCGCCAGGTTGTGAGGAGATGCTTCTTCTTTAACTGTTGTATTCAAAAAAATATCAGCGCATTTAGCGAGGTAACTTTCCTTGTTGCCACACATCGCAATCAGCAGGTTTCCAAAATTTTTAATCAGGGGAACCAACACTTTTATTTCAGGACTGTCGCCACTTTTGCTGATGATCATCACAATATCATTTTCCTGAACCATTCCAATATCCCCATGAATAGCATCGGCAGCATGAAGAAAAATTGCCGGTGAGCCTGTGCTATTTAGCGAAGCCACAATTTTTTGAGCTACAATAGCACTTTTGCCAATTCCGCTAATTACTACCCGGCCTTTTGAGGAATCAATTTTTCTGACCGCTTCTTCAAAATCCAAATTAATAAAATTTTCAAGTTCGGCGATAGAATGAGATTCTGCGATAATAGTTCGTTTACCGGTATGAATAATATTATTTCCCATGAAATACAAAAAGAATGACTTTTTACTGATTACCATTCAAATATGGCAATTTTTTAGAAATGATTGCAAACGTACTTGAAATGAACGGATGAACAAAGCAAAATAATTTTACAAATTCCCATAAAATGGCGTAACTTAACAAATTATCTTAATAAAGGGAATGTTAAAGCAACTTTAACCTCATCTTTCAATTCCATAATTTAACTTTGGAACCCTTTTAAAAAAGAAAGAATAGCAGAAACGAAAAACCATGCCTACAACAACAAAAACAAAAAAAACACCAAAAACTCCTATCCCAAACACTTTAAATAAAAGTAATACCAACACAACTTACGAGGGAAAGTTACTTTCAGAACACCTTCAAAATTATTTTGGATTTAATTCTTTTAAAGAACCACAGGAAGAAATTATCAACAGCCTGTTATCCGGCAAAGATACTTTTGTGATCATGCCTACCGGCGGAGGTAAAAGCCTTTGTTACCAATTACCGGCAATTATCAGTGAAGGCTGCGCCATCATTGTATCTCCATTGATCGCTTTGATGAAAAACCAGGTGGACCTGGTGCGTGGATACAGCAGTGCCGACAATATTGCTCATTTTTTGAATAGTTCTTTGAACAAAGGACAGCAAAAAATAGTAAAAGACGACCTGTTGTCCGGAAATACGAAACTGCTTTATGTAGCTCCGGAAACTTTGACAAAAGAAGAAAATGTGGAATTTTTTAAAGATCTAAAAATCTCTTTTTTTGCAGTTGATGAAGCGCATTGTATCAGCGAGTGGGGCCACGATTTCAGGCCTGAATATAGAAGATTGCGGGAGATCATGGATCAGATCAATGACAAAATTCCGGTTATTGCTTTAACTGCTACAGCTACTCCGAAAGTTCAAAGCGATATTGTGAAAAATCTTGGACTTCGTAATCCCAATATTTTTATTTCTTCTTTTAACCGCTCTAATTTATACTATGAAGTAGTACCAAAAGTGAAAAAAGATCAGGCGATAAAAAGTATGGTAAAATTTATTTCTCAAAATAAAGGCAAAAGCGGAATTATCTATACTCTGAATCGCAAAACAACTGAAGAACTTGCAGATACTTTGATGGCAAATGGAATCCAGGCGGTTGCTTATCATGCAGGCCTCGATACCAAATTAAGGGCAACAAGACAGGATCAATTCCTGGGAGAAGAAATCCAGGTAATTGTTGCTACCATTGCGTTTGGAATGGGAATTGATAAGCCTGATATCCGTTTTGTAATTCATTATAATATTCCGAAATCAATTGAGAATTATTACCAGGAAACAGGACGCGCCGGCCGCGATGGTTTGGAAGGAAAATGTTTACTTTATTATTCTCATAAAGATGTAGCAAAGCTGGAACATTTGATGCGCGATAAATCTTTGAGCGAAAGAGAAATAGGCGCCCAGCTCATCAATGAAACGGTTGCATATTCCGAGAGTGCTGTTTGCCGCAGAAAAATGTTGTTAAATTATTTTGGAGAACCTTATACACAGGATAATTGCGGAGGCAAATGTGATAATTGTAAAAATCCAAAAGAACTTATTGAAGCAAAACAAGAAGCTTTAATCGCATTAAAAGCGATAAAAGCTTTGGAAGAAAGATTTCCAATTACCTATATGATTCCCGTTATTATAGGTAAGTTGAATCCACAGATAAAAATGTATCGGCATGAAGAAAAACCGGTTTTTGGAACCGGAAAAGACAAGGATGAACATTTTTGGAATTCATTGATCAGGCAAATGCTTTTGGAAGGAATTATTCAAAAAGATATTGAAGATTATGGCGTTTTAAAAATTACTAAAAAAGGCGAATCATTTCTCAAAAAACCAACTTCTTTCAAAATTGCTTTGAATCATATCTATGAAACTGATGGCGAAGAGGATGAAGATGCATCAGAGAACGCTGAAGCTGTTGCGACAGATGAAAAACTAGTTGAATTACTAAAAGATTTACGTCGTGAAGAAGCGAAAAAACGAAATTTGCCACCATTTGTAATTTTCCTTGAAAATAGTTTGATCGATATGGCAACGCTTTATCCAACAACCTTGAAAGAATTGGAAAAGTGCCAGGGTGTGAGTGTTGGTAAAGCTTTAAAATTCGGAAGGCCTTTTGTAAACCTCGTTGCAAAATATGTGGAAGAAAATGATGTCGAAAAACCGGATGATTTTGTAATGAAAAGCGTGGTGAACCGCAACAGCAATAAAATTTTTATCATTCAGAATGTAGATAAAAAAATGCCGCTGGAAACGATTGCTAAAAACCGGACTTTGAAACTGGAAGAACTTCTGGAAGAAATGGAAACGATCGTGGCAAGTGGTACCAAATTAAACCTCGATTACGCCATTGAAGAATTGATGGAAGAATATGAAAGGGAAGAGATCATCGATTATTTTAAAGGCTGTGAAACATCCAGCCTGGAGATAGCAAAAGAAGAGCTTGCAGATGGTAATTATTCATTAGAGCAGTTAAAGATCATGCGTATCAAATTCCTGTGTGAATACGGCAATTAAAAAAAGTAAAAAATGAATTTGTATTTTAACTGAATAATTCTATTTTTGCCGCCCAAATAGCTGGTGCGGTAGCTCAGTTGGTAGAGCAAAGGACTGAAAATCCTTGTGTCGGCGGTTCAATCCCGCCCCACACCACAAAACCCCTTAATCGGGGTTTTTTTATTTGATGCATTTCATTTACATTATATATTCTGAAAAACTAGATAGATTTTATACCGGCGAAACCGTAGATATTGGAAAGAGGATTACGGCTGAAAACGATTAATATGTCCGCTATCCGGGAAATATCGTGGTGCTGGATACCGGAAATTTTTAGAAAGCTCTTTTAAACTAGCAATATTTAGTTAAAACCTGCTGCAGCAAAAGAAGAAAACTGCTTTTTTTATTTCTGATCTGGAAACCCAGCAAAAGAAGAAATACCTTCTTTTTCTATCTCTGAATTTTCATTAGATATT
>DATILZ010000613.1:0-6361 GCA_035475995.1 Hanamia sp.
ATGCAAACCTGCACCACTCGGATAAGGGAACATATCAAGCACATAATACTTTGGTTTATCAAATGAATTGCTAACGTGATAAATTCCGGATTCTTTCCATTGTTGCTGCCACTTTTTTTCTATATCGTTGAAATTGTATTCCATTCTTTTTATTAAAATATTATTGAAAAATTAAAACCTGCTTTGAAATAAATATCGTGCAAATGCCGTTGTGCAAAATATTAAATCAAGAATGCCTTTTATTCTTTTTTTGTGAAAGAATTGTTATTGATTTATATTCAATTGTTTGAATTGAAGATGTAAATTACATTAGCAATCAATTGCAAAGGCGCAAAAATACTAAACCAGTTTAAAATCATTTATTTTTGCCATGCACAAAAATGAGGTAAAAAATAATTATCCAATCATTATGGCTCAATTCGGTAAAGCATCAACCAAACGCGGAAAACCTTCTTATGTATATGCAATCATTGGTGTGTCTTTGGTGTTATTTCTTTTTGGCATCGTTGGCTGGATTTTCTTGAATATTAAAAAAACCGGCGATTATTTTAAAGAGAATATTCAGTTGCACGCCTACATTTACAGAACGGCCACTGACAAGCAAATTGATTCTCTAAAAAATTATATTGAAGCGCTTCCTTATGCGGTAAAAGTGGAATACATCACCCGCGAAAAAGCTATTGAAAAATACAACCAGGAGAATGATACACTTTGGAAAAAACTGGCCATCAGCAATCCTTTGCCCGAAAGTATTGACTTTTATGTAAAAGCAAATTACGTAGATAAAGACAGCCTGGCAAATTTAGAAGATTCGCTGATGACCAATTTCCCGCATACAGTTTCTGAATTTCAAACCCCAAAAGCAACGGTTGCAGGCGTGAGCCAATTTGTGAAAACGACCACGCTTGTCTTGCTGGTCGTTGCTATTATATTGTCTCTTTTGGTAATTGTATCGATTGATAATACGATTCGGCTTGCTATGTACAGCAACCGGTTTATCATAAAAACGATGCAAATGGTTGGCGCGACGCGATGGTTTATTACCCGGCCACTTGATGGGCGCGCGATCATAAATGGGATTATCGCTTCTGCGATTGCCATTGCCTTGATGATCGGATTTATAACGTTGTCGGAAAAATTTGTGCCTTATCTGAAATTATTGCACGATACTACAAATATGTTATTGATCTTTGCGGGTATCATTATTCTTGGAATATGCATAACACTTTTAAGCACTCACCGTTCGGCTTTAAAATATTTAAGAATGAAGCTGGACGAATTGTATTGATGTGAAAAATAATTTCTAACATTGCAAAAAATTAAAAAAAATGAGTACCCCAAATAAAGCTACTCCTTCTACACCTTCACACAAACCGGTTGTACATACAACTCCGGAAGAAAATATTTTATTTACAAAAGAGAATTATAAATGGATGGTTATCGGAGCGGTGATAATGACCATTGGATTTTTTTTAATGGCTGGAGGCAAAAGTGCTGACCCAAATGTATTTAATGATGCTCAGATTTATAGTTTCAGAAGAATTACTTTAGCTCCAATATTGATTGTAGGAGGCCTGGTAGTAGAAATATTTGCGATCATAAAAAAACAAAAATAGTATAAATTAAACTGAATTAAGTGTATAGGCTGCCTCCTTTTTTAGTTCATTTCTCTTTAACAATGTATTTTCCACGGCTGGCAACTTTCGCTCTTGAGCGGTGATTATTTCATCGCTTTTTTTATGTTGATTTTTATTTAAAACAAACAAATGAACCTTGTTCAATCAATTATAATCAGTATCGTTGAAGGACTCACAGAATTTATTCCGATTTCTTCTACCGGGCATATGATCATTGCTGAGAAATTACTGGGAGTTACTGAAACAGAATTTGTAAAAGTATTTACAATCGCCATTCAACTGGGAGCGATTTTGGCTGTGGTGGTTTTATATTGGAAAAAGTTTTTTGATTTTAATAACTGGCATTTTTATATAAAATTAATTGTGGGAGTAATTCCCGCAATCATATTAGGACTGCTTTTTTCAAAACAAATAGATGCCTTGCTGGAAAGTACGACAACAGTTGCAATTACCCTGCTGGCAGGAGGAATCGTTTTGATTTTTATTGATAAATTCTTTACAAAGCCACGCATACAATCGGAGAAACTAGTATCTTATCTCAATTCATTTACAATCGGCATCTGGCAATGTATTGCAATGATTCCCGGAGTAAGCCGCAGTGCGGCTTCCATCATTGGAGGCATGCAACAAAAATTAACGAGAAGCGCTGCAGCAGAGTTTTCATTTTTTCTTGCTGTGCCAACTATGCTCGCAGCTACCGGATACAAACTTTTGAAATTTTATAAAGAAAACGGAGGTTTTTCCGGTGAAGAAATAAAATTACTTGCTATCGGTAATGTAATCGCCTTTGTTGTAGCAATGCTTGCTATTAAATTCTTTATTGAATTTTTGAAAAAACACGGATTTCGTTTGTGGGGAATTTACCGGGTTGTTTTAGGGATCGTTTTATTGGTGCTTCTTTATACAGGATATATTCAGAAATAGATTTATAAAAAGTATAAAATTTCTTACAATCCATTAAGCTATAAGTACCAGGTAAAGGCTTTTAATCTTGCAGTAAAACAACAAATAAACTGAATTCATATTTTCCTATTTCATTTCTTTAAAAAAAATAAAAATAGATGTTTTACAAAGACAACTCAGTTGAAGAATTATTAAAACAACTGCAACCCACAAACAAAGTTTGGATTAATTTCTCTGTAAACCGATAAATAAGCCGGATTTGTTTTTTGTCAAAAAGATTGTCTCTTTCAATAATGTTTTTTATTTCTTTCTTCCAAAAAAGAAGTACTTTTCTCCTCAAAAATTTTATCATCAGAACCATAAATTTTAAATGCAAACTGCTTCTAAAAAAGTAATTACCGGTTGGGCTATGTACGATTGGGCCAATTCGGTTTATAGTCTTGTAATCACTTCTTCCATTTTTCCAGCTTACTATGAAGCAGTTACTTCCGGCAAAGAAATTGTTTTCCTGGGCCGTGTTTTTAATCAGCCATCAGCTTTATATGCCTATGCCGTAGCATTTTCATTTTTAACCGTGGCTATCATTTCGCCTTTGCTTTCTTCTATTGCCGATGCTTTTGGAAATAAAAAAAGGTTCATGCAGTTTTTTTGTTACCTCGGTTCTTTAAGTTGCTGTGCCATGTATTGGTTCAAACCCGATAACCCACAATTGGGAATTGTACTGTTCATAATTGCGTCTATTGGTTTTGGCGCAAGCATTGTTTTTTACAATGCGTATCTCCCTGAAATCGCGGCTGAAAAAGATCAGGACCGTGTGAGTGCGAAAGGTTTTGCATTGGGCTATGTAGGTAGTGTTATTTTATTGATTATATGTTTGATAATAGTAAGCAAACCAGCCATGTTTGGAATAGCTGATTCTGCAAAAGCATCGCAAATCTCTTTTCTTCTAACGGGAATTTGGTGGATGGCATTTGCTCAAATCACATTTGCTGTTTTGCCAAAAGGTATTGCAAATCCTGTTTCTAAAAGTCACAATGTTTTTACCAAAGGTTATGCTGAATTAAGAAAAGTTTGGAACGAATTAAAAACGCAGGCGACCTTAAAACGATTTTTGCTTGCATTCTTTTTCTTAGGAATGGGGGTAGAAACGGTAATGTATTCTGCAGCTTTATTTGCGAAGCAACAAATTTTTCCAAACACCGGTAATAAAGAAACCGATGCAGCCAACAGTGGAAAACTGATTCTTACTATTTTAATCATTCAGATTGTGGCTATCGGAGGTTCTTATTTATTTTCTTTTTTTTCCAAAAAAGCAGGAAACTTAAAAGTCTTATCTGTTGGAGTACTTATCTGGGCCGGCATCTGCGCATGGGCTTTTTTTGTGTATACTGAATTTGCTTTTTATTGCCTGGCGGCTACCGTTGGCCTTGTAATGGGTGGCATTCAATCGCTTTCCAGGTCCACTTATTCCAAATTTATGCCGCCTACAAAAGATACAGCTTCTTACTTTAGTTTTTATGATGTTTGCGATAAAGTAAGCACTGTAATTGGCATGACAACTTTTGGTATGGTAACTGAAGGATTAGGTGGAATGAGAAATGCCGTATTATTTTTGATGACTTATTTTATCATTTCATTTGTTATTTTGTTATATACTTTGGCTAAGCAACCTAAATTGCAAATTGCATAACAAGATTTCACATCTCTATAAAAGTGGCGCTACTCTTTAAATTTGATTGGTCTAAGTAGAAGGCAGGCAAACTATTAGTGAAT
This sequence comes from Hanamia sp., assembly GCA_035475995.1. Lineage (GTDB taxonomy): Bacteria > Bacteroidota > Bacteroidia > Chitinophagales > Chitinophagaceae > Ginsengibacter. Next base: position 4,314 of record DATILZ010000613.1, read on the forward strand.
GTTTTTTAACCTTAGCAGAACGATCTAAATATTTTATAAACCTTATTACCTTATCTTTCTAATTCTATCGCTTATTTTTAAAAAAGATAATAAGGTTGGCCAAACCCGGTTAATTCATTTCTACTAAGGTTTCACACATTATGATTATTAAAAAATTCCAACTTTGTGCTCATTCAACGATATTGCTGGTTTATTTAGCTCAACGGTGATTCTAAAATTTGATTAATATAAAAAACAATGAAACTCTATTCAATAAATGCAGGACATTTTAAACTTGATGGCGGCGCAATGTTTGGGGTAGTTCCAAAAAGTATGTGGGAAAAATTAAACCCTCCGGATGAAAATAATATGTGCAACTGGGCGATGCGTTGTATGCTGATCCAGGATGAAGGAAGATTAATTTTGATCGATAATGGAATGGGAAATAAACAGGATGAAAAATTCTTTGGCCATTACTTTTTAAATGGTGATGACACTCTGGAAAAATCGTTGGCTAAATATGGCTTTTCAAAAGAAGACATTACCGATGTTTTTCTTACGCATCTTCATTTTGATCATTGTGGTGGATCGATTGAAAGAGCGGAAGATAAATTAGTGCCGGCATTTAAAAATGCAACTTACTGGAGCAATGAAAAGCACTGGAAATGGGCTACAGAACCGAATGACAGGGAAAAAGCCAGCTTTCTGAAAGAAAATATTTTACCGATAAAAGAAAGCGGGAAATTAAAATTTATAGAAACAAAAGAAGGGATTGAATTTACAAAAAACATCAACCTGCGTTTTGTAAACGGACATACCGAATCCATGATGCTTCCGCAAATAAAGTACAAAGACAAAACAATTATTTACATGGCTGATCTGCTGCCTTCTGTAGCTCATATTCCAATTCCTTATGTAATGGCGTATGATACAAGGCCGCTCGAAACTTTAAAAGAAAAAAAATCATTTCTTACAGAAGCACTGAAAAAGGATTTCATTTTATTTTTTGAACATGATCCGGAAATTGAATGTTGCAATTTGCAGGCAACAGTGAAGGGTATTCGCAGTAAAGAAACATTTAAGCTGGAAAGTATTTAGTTCAAAGTTCGTAGTTCAAAGTTCAAGGTTGAACAAACAGTAAACAAACAAATAAGCTCAATTTTTATTCTGAGTATTTTAAAAAGAACTAATGAAAAGAATCAGTTTTATTTTTCTACTAATCAGTATCATCATAATCATCTGTCTTTTTATCAAGGAACAATTTAGGGGAATCGTTCTTTCGCATACAGAAAATACGATTTTGTCTATCACTTATCTTTTAATAGGAATATGCCTGATTATTTTATTTAAGATAAAAAATCTTGAAAATAAAAAGAATGAGAATTCAAAAAAATAATCTTACCTGAAACTGATTAGTGAAGTAAGCGGGTAGCGAAGATTTCTATATCCCATCATATCAACTTTGATAGAACCTACTGAAATCGGGCTTTCAGCACGTAATAATAAATGATTGGCATCATCGCTTACCCACACATTCATATTCTCACCACCCTGGAAAATTGTTCCTTTTATAAGTAACGGCTTAAATTTTATCGCACGGAATTTTCCATATTTTGTTTTCACATTTTCCTTTCCTTCATAGCGTAAATAAAGATGATAAATCTGGTCATCGAGAAACATGTCGAATGGGATTTTATCGCCCGGCTTGTATTTATTAAAATTAATATTGCGGGCATAATAAACAGAACTGATTACATCCTGAATGCACGCGGTTACTTTAAAAACACCATTGGTAGATACTGCAGTACCAGCCTTATGATTAAAAGTAATGTTGTTATAAATTTTTGAAGTTCCTTCAGATACATTTCTGATAAATTTTACAGGAAGCATTGTAGCTGTATCAATGTAAGTTTCGTAGCGATCACGTACCTTATAAAAGTTATCAAAAAAAGAATAGGTATTTCCAGTGCCAACGCAATGATAAACAGGAATGCCATTATATCTTTCAACGTTAGTTGTAAACTTCGCTTCTCCGGCACCAACATACATTCCTAAAGTGTTATAATACA
>DATILZ010000614.1:0-2558 GCA_035475995.1 Hanamia sp.
CGGTTGCCAATCCGGTGAAGAGCTTGAGAAGTGAATAATGTGAAAATGTGCTAATGTGCTAATAATTGTAAAACATAAAATTGATATTCTTTTTTGGTTTATAAGGAAGTAATAAAAATTAAAAATCATGTTTAAAAATTATTTCAAAATCGCCTGGAGGAATGTATGGAAGAATAAGGTTTATTCCTTCATCAATATTTTTGGACTAGCGACCGGGATGGCAGTTGTTATTTTAATTTCTTTATGGATCTACAATGAATGTACATTCGACAAGTACCATACGAATCATGATCAGCTGGGACAGATAATGACAACTTTTATTGACAATGATGGTACAATGGATACCGGGCCTGCTGTCTGTATGCCGATCGGCGATGAACTGCGCAACAAATACGGAAGTGATTTTAAAAATATTTCTATGTCTTCCTGGAATTTTACGCATGTATTGGCTGTCGGCGAAAAGAAAATCACTTCAAACGGAATGTGGGTAGAACAAAATTTCCCCACCATGTTTTCCTTAAAAATGATCAATGGGAATATCAATTCTTTATCTGATCCTTCATCTATAATTATCAGCGCTTCTCTTGCTAAAACGTTGTTTGGAAATGCAAACGCAGTCAATAAAATAGTGAAACTGGATAATAAAGAAAATTATAAAGTGACCGGAGTATTTGAAGATCTTCCCGAAAACACCACACTCACTGAATCAAAATATTTTTTGCCCTGGAAAAAATATATTACTACCGAAAAATGGCTGAAAGATGCGGCGACACAATGGAATAATCACTCATGGCAGGCTTATGTGCAGGTGGCAGATCATGTAAACATGGCTGAGGAAACACAGAAAATAAAGGATGTAGTGATGGCGCATAAAAATGCAATAACAGAAGGAAGGGAGCAGGCCTATCTTTTTCCAATGAACAAATGGCGTTTGTACAGTGATTTTAAAAATGGAAAAGCAGCCGGGGGCCGCATTCAATTTATCTGGTTGTTTTCGATCATTGGCTTTTTTGTACTGATGCTCGCTTGCATCAATTTTATGAATCTGTCAACAGCGCGAAGCGAAAAGAGAGCGAAGGAAGTAGGCATTCGCAAAACGGTTGGCTCATTAAGAGTCCAACTCATCCGTCAGTTTTTGAGTGAATCCGTTTTTGTAGCATTTGTTTCTTTTATCCTGTCAATATTGTTAGTGATCTTGCTGATGCCGCTGTTTAATAAACTGTCCGACAAACACATGGGATTGCCATGGAGCAATGGTATTTTCTGGTTGCTGGCGATTGCTTTTACTTTACTTACAGGAATCGTTGCCGGCAGTTACCCTGCTTTTTATTTGTCGAAATTTCAACCAATAAAAGTATTAAAAGGAACATTTCGCGTGGGAAGATTTGCCTCATTGCCTCGCAAGATTTTAGTGGTCATTCAGTTTACCTTTTCCATTGCCTTAATCATTGGAACCATCATTGTTTTTCAACAAATTCAATTCGCTAAAAACCGCCCCGTAAATTACAAAAGCCAGGGTTTGATTACTATCGATATGTCAACACCGGATTTGTATGGCCATTATGATGCCATCAGAAGTGATTTATTAGCGACAGGCGTTGTTGGAAATATGGCTGAATCTTCAAGTCCCACTACAGCCGTATATTCCAATCAAATCGGATTTAACTGGCAGGGAAAAGATCCGAACACGTTGCCTTCTTTTGGTACCATTGCAGTAACAGAAGATTTTGGTAAAACGATTGGCTGGCAACTGATCGAAGGCAGGGATTTTTCAAAAGATTTTGGTACGGATACTCTCGGCATGATATTAAATGAAGCTGCTGTAAAACTAATTGCCATGAAGCAGGATATTCTTGGACAAACGATCCGGTTTAATGATAAAAATTATCATGTGGTTGGGGTGATAAAAGATATGATCATGGAATCGCCCTACAAGCCCGTTACAGCTACTGTGTTTTTGTACGACAGAAATTGGGCGAATGTAATTACAATTGCGATAAAGCCTGACGTGCCTGTAAAAGATGCGCTTGCCCGGATTGGAAATGTTTTCAAAAAATTTAATCCCGGCGCTCCTTTTGCCTACACTTTTAATGATGAAACTTACGCCAAAAAATTCGCCGATGAACAGCGGATTGGAAAGTTGGCAACCTTCTTTACTATTCTTGCCATTTTTATTTCATGTCTTGGTTTATTCGGGCTTGCATCGTTTGTTGCCGAACAACGCAAGAAAGAAATTGGCGTACGAAAAGTGTTGGGAGCATCAGTTTATAATCTGTGGCGCATGTTGTCAAAAGAATTTGCACTTTTGGTAATTATTTCATGCTTTATCGCGATTCCGTTAGCCTGGTATTATCTGCACAGTTGGTTACATCAATATGATTATCATACTACCATTTCAATTGCTGTGTTTCTTATTTCCGGCATTGGAGCATTAGCCATTACATTGATTACTGTTAGCTTTCAGGCGATAAGAGCAGCGCTGGCAAATCCGGTTACAAGTTTGCGAAGTGAGTAATATGCAGATGTGAGAGAATGCTGAAAGCCTTTTGTCATGTATA
>DATILZ010000615.1:0-8024 GCA_035475995.1 Hanamia sp.
TCATTAGGTGCATTGGAAGCGCAACTCGATCAGGCTAAAAAAACATATGATATGCAAAAGCAATTGTATGACGAAAAAGTAATTTCCAGGAATGAGTTTAATACAGCTGATGCCGCTTATAAAACAGCTCTTGCAAATCTGAATGCGGCAAAAGCGGGAGTAAAAGGAAGCCAGGCATCTGTACAAAGTGCACAGGCGGCCTTGCAGAAAGCAGACAAAGATATCAGCCTTGCTACTTTGCGGTCACCAATGGATGGAATTGTTTCTTTATTAAGTGTAAAAAAAGGCGAAAGAGTTGTAGGCAGTTCGATGATGGCCGGCACAGAAATGATGCGCATTGCTGACATGGGTAAAATAGAAGTGCGGGTAGATGTAGGAGAAAATGATATTCCGAAAGTCCGTCTTGGAGACAGCGCCACAATAGAAGTGGATGCGTATAATGATAGAAAATTTACGGGAGTTGTAACACAAATTGCGAGCAGTAACAATGGCGCAGCTACTGCAAGTGATTTAACAAATACAAGCACAGATGTTACAAATTACAAAGTCTATATTCGGCTGAATCCTGATTCTTATAAAGATCTGATCGATACAACTCACAAAAAAAGATTCCCTTTCAGGCCGGGAATGAGCGCCAGTGCCGATATACAAACGAAGACACACGTAAATGTTTTGTCTATTCCAATCAATTCGGTTACAACGCGTGAAAAAAATGATTCGACAGGAAATAAGATTGGTGCAAATCCCAACGCTCAAACAGATATCAATAATAACGCAGCAGCCAATGATCTGGATATCGTTGTATTTGTGGTACAAGCGGATGGAAAAGTAAAAAAACAAAAAGTAAAAACAGACATCCAGGACATCAATTATATAGAAATTACGGATGGTCTGAAGGAAGGAGATGAAGTAGTTACCGGACCTTATGATATAGTTTCTAAAACATTAAAGGATGGCGATAAAGTAAAGGTTGTTTCTAAAAATAATTTATTTACCGGAAAGAAATAATATCTGAGACAAAGCCTGTTATTGCCCTTTAATGTACAGAATTTGCGGAAATATCAGGCTTTTGCTTTTATCTGAAAAGATGAACTGAGTAGTTATATTGTCTGGTTTATTCCGGAAATTTTGTTTGCTAAAATAAAAATGGCTTTTTTAAAAGCCACTAATTATCTTAAGCAGTAAAACAATAAATAACAACTGTTTCAGTTTTAAAAATCTCTGTTATTCTGTAGAGTTATTTGAAATGCTCCATAGCTTTTTTTACACCGTTATATTTTAATAGTAAAGCTTCTGCCGCCGCCTCATCTTTTATTCCTGTTTTTTCCATCAGCATTCGTGTACCTCTTTTCACGATCTTCTGATTGGTCAATTTCATGTTTACCATTTTATTATCTTCCACACGGCCCATTTGTATCATGGCAGTTGTAGAGATCATGTTTAAAACCATCTTTTGTGCAGTACCACTTTTCATGCGGGTACTACCCGTTATAAATTCAGGCCCTACGATCACTTCTACCGGATAATCAGCAACATTGCTTATCGGCGATTGCGGATTGCAGGCAATGCTTCCGGTTGTAATATTGTTTTCTTTACACTCTTTTAATGCGCTGATCACATAAGGAGTAGTGCCGCTGGATGCGATGCCAATCACTACATCTGCATCCGTTATTTTATAAGCTTGCAAGTCTTTCCATCCCTGGGTTGTATCATCTTCTGCATTTTCTACAGGATCTACAATGGCTTTTTTACCACCGGCAATAATGCCAATTACCAATCCTTTTGGTACTCCATAAGTAGGCACACATTCACTGGCATCCAGTATGCCCAAACGACCACTGGTACCGGCTCCAATGTAAAATAGTCTTCCACCGTCCAGCATTTTTTCAGACACAGCTTTTATCAATTCTTCTATCTCTGGTAATGCTTTTTGCACGGCTGCTGCTACAAGAAAATCTTCTTTGTTAATGTTTTTGATAATTTCTCCAACGGACATTTTTTCAAGGTGGCGGTATTCGGAAGGTTGTTCAGTAACTTTTGTAAAAGCCATAGATATTTTTTCTTGCAAAATTATAGGATTTAAAGATTCTTTTTTCAGATAAACGCAATTGGTTGTGTACATTGTTAAAACTATTTTCACCTTTGGTGCAATTCCATTCTTAGATTAATTTACACCCCTTATTTTATGGATAAAATATTTTCTAAAATGAAACAACTGATTTGTGTTTTTATTTTTTTCTTTTCAATGTTATTTGTCAAAGCGCAAAATATCGAAAAAAATCTGGAAATATTTGCAAACAATTATCCCCAGGAAAGAATCTATCTGCATTATGATAAATCTACTTATGCCGCCGCGGATACCATTTGGTTTAAAGCCTATCTGATGCAGGCTATTTATCCGGCTGATTCAAGCAAAACCATTTATATAGACTGGACCGATGATAAAGGCAATTTACTTTTACATACTGTTGGACCGATCCAGGATGGAACTTCCTTTGGGCAGTTTGATATTCCTGAAAACTATACAGGGCAATACATTCACGTCAAAGCTTACACTAAATGGATGTTGAATTTTGATACCGCTTTTTTATACAATAAGGATTTAAAAGTTCTTTCTACAACAAATAATTCTTCCAAATCTAAAATAACCATCATACCCGAAATAACTTTTTTCCCCGAAGGTGGTGATGTGATTGCAGGTGTTACCAATAAAATCGCTTTCAAAGCAAATGACCAATACGGCAGGCCGGTAAAAATAAAAGGACAGGTGAAAAACAGTAAAGGTGTAGTAATTGATAATCTGAAAACTATTCATGATGGAATGGGATTTTTTTTCATCCGCCCCGAAAATGGCGAAACTTTTTCCGCTTCATGGCAGGATGAAACAGGCGTGAACCATGTGACGCAATTACCGGCAATAAAAAACGCAGGAGTTTCTTTGCAAGTGACCGTTTCAGGTGCACGCAGAAATTTTTTAGTTACTGCTTCACCTGCATCTGTTGCATCAATAAATTCGGTGCATATTATCGGCACAATGTATCAGCAACCAGTTTTTAATATCACCAAAGATCTGAAAGATGGCATAACAGAAGGAATCATTCCAACAGAATCTTTGCCAACAGGCATTCTCACTATTACTGTCTTCGACAATCAATGGAAGCCACTCGCAGAGCGCATTACTTATGTAAACAATGAAGAATTTAAATTCGAGCCGGTAATGACTGTAGCACATTGGGGATTAAACAAACGGGCAAGAAATGAAATTGAGATAACGGTTCCCGATAGTCTTTCTGCCAATCTTTCTGTGTCGGTAACAGATGCGGCAATTGACTATGATACAAGTGATAATATTATTTCTCATCTTTTATTGACCGGACAATTAAAAGGAAAAATAAATGATCCGGCCCATTATTTTTTAAACAACAGTGATTCGATCATGCAGCAACTGGACCTTGTAATGCTTACTCACGGCTGGCGCAGATTTGATTGGGAAAAAGTGGCGAGTGGAAATTTTCCGGTTATTAATTACAAAAGAGATACGGCTTATCTCTCTTTATCAGGAAAGGTTTTGGGCGCTACGCCCACTCAATTGAGGGCTGCAGGAGCAATTGTTTTGATGGTGAATCAAAAAAAATCACCAATGCAGGTATTTACCGCTCCTGTACAACCTGATGGTACTTTTGATGATCAGAATGTTATCATTTTTGATACTGCTCGTGTTTATTACCAGGTTGGAAAACTAAAGGACGTAAGTGTCCAGTTTATGCAAAACAGGCTGCCACCTTTTTCAAATAACGCAGTAGCTGCCGGATATAATTACAATCATCTTGCAGATACAACCGGCAATCATTACCATTTGCAATTAAGCGATGCGCTGGAACGTGAACTGAAATATTTAAAAGGGAAAGTTTTAGCAACAGTAAATATCAAAGCGCGTCCAAAAAGCACGGTCGATGAAATGGATAAAAAATACACTTCCGGAATGTTTTCGGGTGGAGATGCGAATGAATTTGATTTGGTAAACGATCCTTTTGCCAATTCATCCATGGATATTTTTCAATACCTGCAGGGAAAAGTTGCAGGCCTTCAAATCAATACAACCAGCAACCCGCCTACACTTAGCTGGCGTGGCGGCTCACCGCAATTGTATGTAGATGAAATGAATACATCTCCAGATATGGTATCATCAATTCCGGTTTCAGATGTCGCTTACATTAAGGTTTTCCGCCCTCCATTCATGGGCGGAATTGGTGGAGGCAGCGGCGGAGCTATTGCCATTTACACTCGCAAAGGCGGCGATCAAAAACAAGAGCCCGGTAAAGGCTTGTCGAATAATTCAGTTAGCGGATACACGGCCATCCGTCAATTTTATTCACCCGATTATGAAGCGGAAGGCCCCGATAATGATAAGAAAGATTTACGCACTACACTTTATTGGAATCCACAGGTGATAACTGTTCCCGGGCAAAATAAAGTAACGCTTAAATTTTTTAATAATGACATTACTCAAGGTTTCCGCGTAGTAATTGAAGGAATGACCAAAGATGGAAGACTGGCGCATGTAGAACAAATGATGGAATAAATAATGGCAGAAGTTAATTAGTAAAGAAATAAATAAAGCGGGTTTCTATTTTAAATTTGTGACAATCTGCGATGCTTTTTCTGCAATATTTCCCCAATAAAAATGTTGAAAAAAAAGAGCGGAAATAGATTGATGGGCATTAATTGCAACTTCCATTTTATCAGCAAACGTTTGCCACTCCTGGTTTTCACACAATAATAATTTGCCATTGCAAATATCTTCATCCACACCAATGGCGCCATTAAAAGTGGATACTGCATTCAGATTGTAAGCCAATGCTTCTACCAGCTTCGTTTTAATACCACCACCATCATTTACCGGGTTTATAAATATATCTGCGCCTTTGAAATAAACAGAAATATCATCTACAAAGCCGGCATAAATAATATTTTTATCCGCATAATTTTTTAGTTCGTTCAACTCAGCAGGAAGGCCTTTGCCACAAATAATTATTTTATAAGAAATATTTTTTTGAATAAATAACGGGTTTATTTTTTCAACAATATTTTTTACCGCATCCAGGTTTGGCCCGTAATGAAGTGTTCCGTTGAAAAGAAATAAATGAGTTTCGGGAGATAAAGCATATTCTTTTAGCAGAAATTTTTTTGCATTGCTTTTTTCTTCTGCTGCTGGGATCATATTCCATGAAATTCCATAAGTGATGACAGCGGATTTTAGATAAGGAATTTTATAATTTTCATAAAAATATTTTCTGTCCTGGGCGGTGATACAAAAAGTAAAATCAGCTTTCTGATGAACCCATCTTTCATAATACCATAAGATTTTCCACCACCATTTGCCAACCGTTCTAAACCGCTCTGCTTCTATATTATGCGAATGAACGATCACTTTTACCTTATAAAAATATTTGAGTAAAAGCGCCATCCAGCCATAATAAGGATGCTCCACAATAATGTGGGAAATATTATTTTCCCGGATGATCTTTTTTATTAAGCCAAAATAAAAAATATTGATATAACGCGAGGATTTATTACTCAATAAATTAAAAACAGGATACGGCGCTAATGCAGGATCATTGTCTTTAATGGAAAAACAAAAAAGACGCTGTCTTTTGGAAAAATATTCATTGAAAAGCGCAATCCCTTTTTGTCCGCCAAGTTTGGCAGGAAATATTTTGTAGGTAACAATGCTCAGTACATTTGCCATTCAAAAAAAATATTTATTGCGACAAATTAATATTATTTTGTTGACAGTATTTTCAAACATTTATTTTAATGAAGTTAATTTCATTTTTTTCAAGGTTCACCTTCATCTGCAACATTTGTTTTTTAATATTTATTTTAATTAACCGCCTTGAAGCTAAAAAGCCTGCAGTTGCTACATCTGGCCAGGTTTTGCCACTTCCTTTTTTTAAAGACCTGGTTATTATTTTAGGCTTTTCGGCAATCATTATCAACTTGATAATGTGCATTGTTTACGCAGTTGTATTACTAACCAAAAAAGTTCTTCCATTACCAAAATGGCTTGCGCCCGTTAATTTTATTTTTTTATTGATTCAATTTTATTTTTTCTTTTTGTAAATATTTTACCCTGATGATACAGAAAATCTTAAACGATAAGCCTACCAAAATTTTCGTTGGCTTCACAGCTTTTTTTGTTGCCAACGCTTTGGTAGCGGAAGCAATAGGAATGAAATTATTTTCTCTTGAAGGACTCGTTGGAATGAAACCGGCCAATTTTACACTTTTCGGACAAAGCGGGCTGGCCTTTACACTTACCTGCGGTGTAATACTGTGGCCTTTTGAATTTGTGATCACTGATATTATCAATGAGTTTTATGGTCCTAAAGCCGTTCGCAGAATTTCTGTTACTGCAGTTATCCTCATTTCCTATGCGTTTCTGATGTATTTTATTGCCATTGCATTACCACCGGCAAAAGCATGGCTTCAAAGCAGTCATGAGCAAGGCGTTGAAAATATTCAAACATCCTTCAGCGCAATTTTTGGACAAAATATGCGCATCATTCTTGGAAGCCTTGTTGCCTTTTTAGTAAGCCAGGGAGTGGATGTTTTTGTATTTCAAAAAATAAAAAAAGTGACCGGTAATCAACATCTATGGTTGCGCGCTACCGGTTCCACGTTGGTTTCGCAGTTAGTAGATAGCTACATTGTTTTATTCATCGCGTTCAGCGGATTATTTTCATGGCAGCTTATTTTAGCAGTTGGAATCATGAATTATTTATACAAATTCACCCTTGCAATTGTACTCACGCCGGTTATTTATTTTATTGAAAAAAGAATAGAAAGATATGTGGGCCACGAAACTGCAAAAAAAATGAAACTTGCTGCAATGGGAGATACGACAACATTTGAGAATATTCCAACTGCAGGATAAATAATTGAAACGCAAAAGTTTACAGCAAACAAAGGAATATGCACAATTCCTATTTCTTATTTTTGCCAAATGGATATTCACTATTCTAATAAAGAGCTTTCTATTTTCAATAAAGTTGCGGCAGCGGCAGATGAATTAAGTATGCCTGCATATATAATCGGAGGTTTCGTCAGAGATAAAATCCTGAACCGTGTAAATAAAGATGCGGATATTGTTTGTATCGGTAATGGGATAGAATTAGCAAAAAAAACTGCTGAAAAATTTTCTCCAATTCCGGCGGTTAGTTTTTTTAAAAATTTCGGTACTGCACAAATAAAATTATTTTCTGATGATAATTATTTTGAAATAGAATTTGTTGGTGCACGCAAAGAAAGCTATAATCCAAACAGCCGAAAGCCGGATATACTTCCGGCAAGCATAGACGAAGACCGAATGCGTAGGGATTTTACCATTAATACAATGGCGGTCAGTTTGAATAAAAATGATTTTGGAAAATTAATTGATCCATTGAATGCACTTGCAGATATTGAAAATAAAATCATCAAAACGCCGCTTCCTCCATCACAAACTTTTATTGATGATCCTTTGCGAATGATGCGCGCAATTCGTTTTGCAACGCAATTAAATTTTACCATTTCTGCCGAAACTTTTGAAGCCATAAAAGAAAATGCGGAACGAATAAAAATTGTAAGCGGCGAAAGAATTATTGATGAAATTAATAAGATTGTACTAGCTCCAAAACCTTCGATTGGTTTTGATCTTTTATATAAATCAGGTTTATTAAAAATTGTTTTTCCGCAGATGGTTGCTTTGGCTGGCGCGGAATATATCGATGGCAAAGGGCATAAAGATAATTTTTATCACACACTGCAGGTGTTGGATAATATCTCTGCTAATACAAACGATCTGTGGCTGCGATGGGCGGCAATTCTACATGATATTGCGAAACCGGTGACAAAAAAATTTGAAGAAGGTCATGGCTGGACATTTCATGGACATGAAGTAGTTGGCGGAAGAATGGTTCCTAAAATTTTTGCGCAGCTAAAACTTCCTTTGAATGAAAAAATGAAGTTTGTAAAGAAGATGG
>DATILZ010000616.1:0-5636 GCA_035475995.1 Hanamia sp.
AGCGGCTATATATGCAGAAACCGGAAACAGTAAAAAAACAAACTTAGTTTACGAAGACCTTTTAAAACGATATGAATCCCTACCGGCTTATCTGTTATCCTATATTTATAGTGGACTGGGCAACGCGCAATACGAAGAAAACCAGCTAGGCCAGGCAGAGACAAACATGCAGAAAGCGATTAATATGGCTATCGAAGGCGGTGTGAAACTCGGCCTTAGAGATAGCTATCTTATTATGTCGAAAATAAAAGAAAAGCAAAAAGAATTTGCACCTGCTCTTGAATATCTTAAAAAATATCAATCGCTGAACGATGCATTAACGGGAGAATCACGAACAAAATATATTCAGCAACTGGAAGCAAAATATAATAGCACTAAAAAAAATAGCCGTATAACTGAACAACAACTCGCGATTTCAGAAAATCAAAAAACGATTCAGAAAAAAAATATTTTAAATGCGGCGCTTGTGTGCGGACTGGTTTTATTATTAATTATAGGATTGCTGCTATACCGCAATTTTATGCATCGCAGCAGATTATTAAAAGAACGTGAAAAATTAAAAGAGAAAAAAATAATAGAGCTGGAACAGGAACGAAAATTAGTTGCTTTGGAATCGGTAATGAAAGGCCAGGAAGAAGAACGAAGCCGCTTAGCGCGTGATCTGCATGATGGCGTTGGCGGATTATTATCAGGAGTAAAATTATCCATGTCAAATATGAAAGGAAACGTTTTTTTATCAGAAGAAAATGCGCAATCATTCAATAATGTCATCCTGCAATTGGACCAGTCAATTGCAGAACTGAGGCGCGTTTCACATAATATGATGCCAGAGGCGCTCATCAAATACGGACTGATCGAAGCACTGGAAAATTATTGTGAAAACATCAATCTTTCCGGAAAAATTATGGTTAGATTGCAAACGTATGGAATGGAACAACGAATGGACCAAAGCACTGAAATTGTTATTTATCGAATGATACAGGAACTTCTCAATAATGTAATTAAACATGCTGATGCAAAAAACGTTTTAATACAATTAGTCCGAAAAGACGATCGTTTTAACCTGACAGTAGAAGATGACGGAAAGGGTTTTGATGCAAAAGAAATTGAAAATAAAACCGGGGCAGGTTTATCAAACATCAAAGCCCGCGCAGAATATCTGAATGGCAGTGTGGATATTGTTTCAAAAAAAGGGGAAGGAACGTCGGTAAATATTGAGGGAAGTTGTATTTAATTATTCGATTATTTTATTATTGAAATATTGATTATTTTCTTTCACTTGAATATTGAACATTGAATATTGGTTATTGAACATTTATAATTGATCATTTGATTTTAATTCCTAATTCTCAATTTCAAAAAATGCCTGTAAAAGTATTTATAATAGATGATCATCCGATGGTAGTGGCGGGATTAAATTCCTTGCTAAGCCAATTAGAAAACATAGAAGTGGCGGGAGCTGTATCAAATGCATTTGATGCGATGCCATTCTTAAAAAAGAACAAAATTGATATAATCTTATTGGATATTAATTTGCCGGATATCAGCGGCATTGATCTGTGCAAAAAAATTCATAATGAATTCCCACACATAAAAATTTTGGGAATGAGCACCTTTAGCGAACGTAGTTACATTTCGAGGATGATAGAAAACGGCGCATCAGGATATCTTATTAAAAGTGCTTCTGCTGAAGAAATTGCTGAGGCAATTGATAGCGTGCTTCATGATAAAATGTATCTCAGCGTATCATTGGAGCACCTCACCAAACCTTTATCGTTCGCGCCTTCAGGCAATCTGCCGGCACTTACAAAGAGAGAAAAAGAAATTTTAGGATTGATCTCAGAAGGATTTACCAACAACCAGATTGCTGAAAAATTATTTATCAGCCCGCTAACCGTTGATTCGCATCGAAAAAATTTATTGACCAAATTAAAGGTAAATAATACCGCTTCCCTGATCAAGCTTGCAGTAGAAAATGCATTGATTTAAAATAAAAAATCAAAGCTTTTTAAAAAACCGTTCCGTATTACCTTCTTCTGATCCTGCCTTATAATAAGTCCTGAAAAATTCATCTGCTGAAATGGTGCCGCTTCCTTTTATGGCAAAAAGAACAAGCAGTATCAATACAATGATTGAAAGTACTAATTCAAAAGTGCTTTGATCGACGCGTTGGATATTTACAAAAAATATCGCCACAAGAACAATTGGAATTTGCACAATGCAACAGACGCGTGTAAAAAGGCCACTTAAAATAAACAAACCGCATAGTAAGGTAAGATAGGCAACTATAAAAGTGATCACTTCGGAATATTGTGAAAAAACACCAACTCCGGTACGTTGAACCAATAATTTCAAAAGCTCAGTATCACGGATAAAAACAATTCCTTTCCAAAAGAGAATTACACCAAGAAGCATTCTTAAAAGTGAAAACCAGGCCGGTTGCTTAATGTTGGTTTGCGGTGTTACGGGAGATTCTATCATAAGTGAAAAGATTTAAAATGAGAAAATAGATAAAATTACCTTATGAAAGGTATTTCAAATTCAGTTATATTACAAACTTTATGCAAATTTGAACTTCAATTTTATTTATGTTAAATGCATTACAGCAGATTCTGTTGATTTTTCTCCTGTTTTTTTCCTCCTGTTCCTCATCAAAGCGTGAACAAAGATCAGGAGAAATATCACGGCTAAAGTTTTTAAGCGAATATGTAGTGCCATATGATCAGCAATTTGCAAACACTACTATTGGCGGACTTTCAGGCATTGATTATAACCCTCAAAAAAAAGAGTATTATTTAATTTCTGATGACCGGTCAGAAAAAAATCCAGCAAGATTTTATACTGCTCAGATATTGATTAATGAAAACAAAATTGACTCTGTAATTTTTTTGAAAAATATTTTTTTAAAAGATGAAATGGGTAATTTTTATCCCAACAGTTTGCACAATCCATTTCATACTCCTGATCCGGAAGCTTTAAGATTTAATCCATCTAACAAAACATTTATCTGGAGTAGCGAAGGGGAAAGAATTGTAAATTCCCAAAAAACAATTCTTGAAAACCCCGCCATTACAGAAATAAAACCGCATGGAAATTTTATAGATACTTTTCAACTCCCTCCACAATTAATCATGCATTCGACAGAAAATGGCCCGCGTCAAAATGGTGTTTTTGAAGGATTGACCTTTTCAAAAGATTATAAATTTCTTTTTGTAAGTGTGGAAGAGCCTTTGTACCAGGATGGGGCCCGTGCCGGAACCGGAGATTCTACAGGGGTTATAAGAATTATCAAATTTGACCTGAATACTAAAAAACCAGTTGCCCAATATGCGTATGTTATTGACCCGGTTGCTTATCCGGCTATCACGCCTTATTCTTTTAAAATAAACGGCATTTCTGATATTTTATATATTGATAAAAATAAACTTTTGGTCATCGAACGTTCTTATTCGACAGGAAGGCTTTCCTGCACAATAAAAGTTTTTCTTGCCGATATTTCTTCTGCAGAAAATATAAACGGGATGGCTTCGCTAAAAAATAAGCACGTAAAAACTGCTTCTAAAAAGCTGTTGCTGAATATGGATGATCTGGGAATTTATATTGATAATATTGAAGGAGTAACGTTTGGCCCCACACTTTCAAATGGGAAAAAATCACTCATTTTTATTGCAGATAATAATTTTAATCCGCTGGAACAAACGCAATTTCTTTTATTTGAAATAGAATAAAAAACCTGAACGTCTGCTTGCAGTCGTGCTGAAAAATAAAAAGCAAGCTTGTGATATTTGTTTGTTTACCGCAGAAATACAATCGTCTCTGTTGCAAAAATTCAACAGATAATCTTTCTACTTTTTCCTTCTAAACATTTTTGAAATATAACCTCCCGCTTTGTTTACTGCCTGCACTTTATCTGCCAGCGCATCCAGAAGAAAGTTTTCCGGATTGTCTTTTTCATTTAAAACAATCTCACTGTCTGCTTGTTTTGGATAAATGATAATATAACTGTTATGAATAAAATATTTGGATAAATAATAAGGTAATCTTTCAAGATTTTGATTGTAAGAAATATGTCCTTTGCGGGAAGAAACAATTACAAAAAAATCGTTTGGTTTTAATTCCCTTGCCAGGATTAAAAAATCTTCCCAGTTGCTAAAATGGTTGTAAGTAGCGGATACAGGGCTTGCGGATTGAGAGTTTAAATTTTCCAATTCTATGAGTGCATCATCTGTTGCAAAAAAATGAAATGATAAATCACCGGTTTTTGCGATCGTACAAATCCTGCTAAACCAATGATTAAAACCCGGTTCTTTTTCGGCATCCGGCGTTACAACTACGACCATCCGTTTCAAAGTATTAAAAGGCTGTACGTTTTTATAAATGAAAATTGTTTCACCTGTTTTACTCAAAATATTTTCTGTTATCGGCCCTAAAAAATCTTTTTGATTGGCATTTTTATGTAAGCCGATCAATACATCCGTAATGTTTTGTTCTTTGATGGTATAGATGATCGCGTTACTTATATTCTGATCATAACGCGTTAAAGGAATGAGTGTGTCCTCAGTAGCTGCCGCATGATTCAGGGCTTTCTGCATCATTTTTTTCCCACTTGCCTGTGAGGTTTCATCATTAATATCATCACTTATAATTGTGAGCGCATATACAGGAACATTATTTTTCTTCGGTTTCATCATCAAGCCAAAATCTACCATTTCTGTTACTGTATCAGCATAGGCAAGTGTGATCAAAATCTTCTCGTGTGTTTCTGCAATTTTTTCTTCTTCCTCCTCTTCTTTCAATGCCAATTTTTCTGATGCTTTTTCTACCACAAAAGAGCTGATGGCGCAACTGATCAATATCAATAAAATTGTTCCGTTCAGAATGTCTTCATCCAGCAAGCGAACCGGTTCGCCACCGGGTGTTTCACCAATTATAATATTATAACCCACTAATATAATTGCCAAAGTAGCGGCAGCATGTGAAGTGCTTAATCCAAATATCATGCGACCTTCTTCGGGCAACAATTTAAAGGATTTTTGTGTGATCCATGCGGCAGCAAATTTTGTAGTAATGGCTACTACTACGATTACGCCTGCAACTCTCAGGGCACCCCAACCATGGAAAAGCACATTAAAATTTACCAGCATTCCCACACCGATTAAAAAGAAAGGAATGAACAAAGCATTTCCGACAAAGTCAATGCGGTTCATCAATGGAGAGGAATGAGGAATAAAATTATTGAGAACCAGGCCGGCAAAGAAAGCGCCAATGATGGCTTCTATTCCTGCGGCCTCTGCAAGAAAAGATGCGAGAAAAACAATGGCCAAAACAAAAATATATTGCGAAATACTGTCTTCATAATGCTTAAAAAACCAGCGGATAATAATGGGAAAAATAAAGAAAACGATTCCTACAAACACGACTGTAGAAATGCCCAAAGTAATCCAAAACGCAGAAGTTACTTCACCCTTTGTCATTCCGGCAATTACTGCCAAAATCAACAGTGCAAGAATATCGGTTATCATCGTTCCGCCCACGGTTAGTGCAACAGCACGATTTCTGGACACACCGTATTTGCTTGCAATCGGATAAGAAACGAGTGTATGTGTCGAAAACATACTGGCCAGCAAAATAGAAGA
>DATILZ010000617.1:0-2261 GCA_035475995.1 Hanamia sp.
ATAAGTAATAATATTGGCTGTTGCCGGGAAAGTCATGTCAGGAGTAACGGTGCAGCAAATAAGGCAATCAATTTCAATTGGATCAATTCCTCTTTTTTTACACAGTTCCAACACAGCGGGCACCGCCATTTTCGAAACACCCATATTTTCACCTTTTAAAATTCTTCTTTCTTCTACACCGGTCCGGGTTTTTATCCATTCGTCAGAAGTTTCTACCATCGTTTCAAGTTCGGCATTGGTGAGCCGGTATTCAGGTACGTATGCACCAACAGCAGTGATTGCAGCGGAAATTTTATTACTCATTTATGTAAAAAATATTTTGATTAAGGCGGTAAAAATACAATATCCGGCGCATTCATTTTTCAATGAGTAAAATTTACTTAAAGCAAACACTTCAGGATTTTACAGTAAAGCAATAAATAAAGTGCATTTCATCTATTCTGCCAGTTATCTTCCTCCTACCTGCTCTGGTTCCACTGCATTACCACTGCATTAATTAACGCAGTGGTAATGCAGTGGAACCTTATCAAAGATGGAAGAGGCAGCAGGTTGGTATAAATGAGAAGGATAATAGCAGGTGATTCTTTGGGAAACTACAATTTGAATTACTTTTTTAAATCTATTCTGGCTCATTACTTGGTATGATTGATTTTAAAATTGACTTCGATGTCTTTACAGCAACAAATTGTTTATCTTTTTATAATGGCTTTGCCCATTGCATGTATTGCCTGGACCGTTACACACGAAGAAGTATTTCGGGAGCCAAGAGAGTTTTGTGAGAAGAAATCCAAAGAAGCCAAAAATATATTGACGCGTAAATTCTTTTATGTTTTTACCTGTGAATATTGCTTCAGCCATTATATTGTTTTGATTTTTTTAGTAATAACAAAATACCAGCTTCTTTATACAGGATGGCGTGGATATTTAATCGCTTTTTTTGGTTTGGTTTGGATTGCAAATGTGTATATGAGCTTGTTTGGGTTTATCCGGGTGGGAATGAAAACTGAAAGAATAGAATCGAAAATAAAGGAAGTGGAACTGAAAGAATGTGAGGAAAAGCGTTAACGAAGTTTGTCGATGAATTTTTAGAAGTTGGCCACGAATTACACGAATTACGAATTACTGGTATTACACGAATTACAGATTCGTCCGTTTAAACAAATTTCTTATCATCCGTTTTTAAGTGTAACTTTTCGCAGATTATTTTGGTATTTTTTGGGGCAGCAAACCAATAAATAATATCAAATTATGTTTTTAAGGATTGCCTCTAATTGATCCTTACTGCTTTTTGAGTTGAAAATGAATGGGTTTGATCTTTCCTCTTTGTGCTTTCGGGGTTAATTAAGAGGTTCCAAAAAGAAAGCAGGAGCAGCATACCCATCATTTCCCTAAAAAAAAAATAAAAAAGACGATGATTTAAAAGCCGATGAAAAATGAAAATTCTAACTGTTTCATCAGCAATATATATATTTTGCTGAATAATATTCATCTCATTAAACTGAATTACTTATTTTTGGCGCTTCTTTTCAAAAAACTATGATAGCCTACTTGTCCGGAAAATTTTCTTATAAAAATCCCGCTGTGGTATATGTGGATGTTCACGGGGTAGGTTATGAAGTAAATATCAGTTTGAATACTTATGCGCATATTCAACATCTGGCAGAAGGAAAACTTTTTACTTATTTGCAAATAAAAGAAGACGCGCATACTTTGTACGGTTTTTTTGATACAGTTGAAAAAGAAATGTTTGCTTTGCTGATCAGTGTGTCGGGGGTAGGAGCTGCTACTGCCAGGATGATGTTATCGGGCATGAAACCTGAAGAAATCAGCAATGCGATCGTGATGAAACACACTTCTGTATTGGAAAGCGTAAAAGGAATCGGCAGAAAAACGGCTGAAAGGCTGGTACTGGAATTAAAGGATAAAGTATCGAAATTATCCACCGCTCCTGCCGGAAATTTATCTGCCGGCAATACTTTTGAGCAGGATGCGTTAAATGCATTAGTAGCGCTTGGAATATCAAGGCCGGTAGCAGAACAAGCTATAAAGAAAATTGTAATTTCGGAACCATCAATAAATTCCCTGGAAACGTTAATAAAAAAAGCACTAAAATCCATTTGATAGAAATCTACCTTAAATAATTTGCGGATGTTGTTTAAAAAGAAGTTAGCGCCAAATTATATGGGGTTGGTATTGGGTTGTACTTTTTCAATCGTGATTTCTATTGTTGTGCCTTTTCGTGCCGCGGCTCAGGATTCTAC
>DATILZ010000618.1:0-3112 GCA_035475995.1 Hanamia sp.
AAAACTGGTTGAGAAATACTATCCTTTTTCCATGGGAGAAACAGCTGAAAATGTAGCAAAACAATGGAATATTTCGCGCCATGCGCAGGATGAATTTGCTTTAGAAAGCCAACAGAAATATTTTGCAGCATTGAGTGCAGGAAAATGGCAGGACGAAATCATTCCGATAGAAATTACACCAAACAAAACAGACAGAATTATTTTTGATACAGATGAACATCCGCGAAAAAGCTCTTTAGAAAAATTATCACAATTGCGTCCTGCATTTGTAAAAGACGGAACGGTAACTGCCGGAAATTCTTCCGGAATCAATGATGGTGCAGCAATGCTGATGCTCGCAAATGAATCAACCGTAAAAAAATATGACCTGAAACCGCTGGCAAAAGTAGTAAGCATGGCTGTGGCAGGTGTAGATCCATCCATTATGGGAATAGGGCCGGTAGCAGCCACGCAAAAAGCATTAAAACGTGCAGGCCTTACTGTTAGTGATTTGGATCTGATTGAATTGAATGAGGCATTTGCTTCGCAATCTATTGCCTGCATTCATGATCTTGGTTTTGATTTGCAGAAAGTAAATGTAAATGGCGGATCTATTGCTATTGGTCATCCGCTGGGTTGCAGCGGTGCCAGGATTGCAACCACTTTATTGCATGAAATGCAAAGAAGGAAATGCCGTTATGGGCTTGCCACAATGTGTGTAGGCGTGGGCCAGGGCGCAGCAATCATCTTTGAAAAGCATTTGAAAAAATAGCAACATTTTACCAAACCTCATAGGAAAGTAATTCATTCTCAATTTTGATACGCCTGCCTTCTTTGATAGTTATAAAGACAGCAGCTGTAGTAACGATCGCAGCTGCCAGAAAATAAAATGCAGAACAACTTTTTCCCTTTGTTTTTTTATCTTTTTCCATTTTAAAAATCTTCCGTTTTATTAGATAAATTATAATGCAATTTAATCAATCAGCGAATTTAAAAAAAGAGCTATTATTAAATTATGATGAAGTTTTTTGCGACGAGTTACACGAATGAACACCTATCCTCCTGTTGCCACAATAGCATGAATGAACACGAATTAAAACCCAACAAACAAATAAATATCCGGCATTTGTATTTTCTGATTTGATATAGTGCGGGCTATTAATCACTTTTATTGGCATACATTTTAGTTCATAATTGTTCATCAAACATAAAATCAATGAAGCAGGATAATGTGGTTGAAAAATTATTAGCGGATCAGAAAAAAACAAAATTTCCCCAAAAGGTAGAGCCGATGCTGGCAACTTTGGTAGCTGAACCTTTTGATGAACCGGGCTGGCTGTATGAAGTAAAATGGGATGGATACCGGGCAATTGCTTTGATAAAAAAAGGTGAACCTCAATTATCTTCAAGGAATGCAAAATCGTTTAATGATAAATTTTATCCTATTTACGAAGAATTGAAAACATGGAAAAAAGATGCGGTAATTGATGGCGAAATTGTAAGTATAAATGAAAAGGGAATGGCCAATTTCAGTAGCCTGCAAAACTGGAGAAGCGAAGCAGATGGCACACTGATGTATTATGTTTTTGATATTTTATGGTATGATGGAAAAGACACCACGCAATTGCCTTTAACCGAAAGGAAAGAGATTTTAAAAAACATTTTACCCGAATCTTCACTGATAAAACTCAGTGAAAGCTTTGAAACAAGCGGGCCAGAATTTTTTAAACTCGCTCAGGAAATGTCGCTCGAAGGGATCATGGCAAAAAAAGCAGATAGCATATATGTAGAAGGAACCCGAACAAAAGATTGGTTGAAAATAAAAACCGAACAAAGGCAGGAAGTGGTTATTGGCGGATTTACAAAAAACGAAGGCAGCTCAAAGAAATTCAGCTCATTACTGGTAGGAGTTTTTAAAAATAAAAAATTAATTTTCACTGGAAAAATAGGGACCGGATTTACGGAAAAATTGCAAAAGGAATTGATGGAAAAATTTGAACCGCTAATTATCCCGCATTCCCCGTTTGTAAATGAGCCGGATGTAAATCAACCGTCGCGTTTTCGTCCAAATCCTCCAAAAGCATTGGCAGTATGGCTTAAGCCTGAATTAATTTGCGAAGTAAGCTACCGGGAACTGACCAATGACGGCGTTATGCGCCATCCATCCTTTCGTGGCTTACGCGAGGATAAAAAGCCTGAAGAAGTTGTTTTGGAAAAAGAAGCGCTGGTAGAAAACGTATTGAATAAAAAAACAAACGTGAAAAAGAAAAAAGAGAATTCTGAAAAGGAAACGACCATTCTTAAAAAGGAAGAAATTATTCCAACAGCGCCTGCAGCATCGCGGAAAACTTTATTAAATCCGAAAGAAGAAACCCAGGTAAAAAAAATTAATGGTGAGGATCTGAAGTTTACAAACCTGAGTAAAATTTACTGGCCGGAAGAAAAGATCACTAAAAGAGATTTGATCAATTATTATTACCAGGCAGCGCCATTTATTTTGCCTTATTTGAAAAACCGTCCGCAATCACTAAACCGCTTTCCAAATGGCATAAACGGAGAAAGTTTTTATCAAAAGAATGTCACCGGAAAAGTTCCCGGTTGGATAGAAACATTTCCTTATCACAGCAGTGTTGACGGGGATAAGAATTTTTTAGTGGTATCTAATGAAGCGAGTTTATTGTATATCGTATCGCTTGGTTGCATCGAAGTAAATCCATGGAGCAGTAGCATTGAAAAGCCTGATAATCCTGACTGGTGCATCATTGATCTGGATCCGGACAAGAAAAATACTTTTGACGAGGTAATCGTTACTGCGCAGGTTACAAAAAAAATCCTCGAAGCTGCCGGAATCGCAAGTTATTGTAAAACTTCAGGATCAACAGGTTTGCATATTTATTTTCCTTTGGGAGCAAAATATTCTTATGAAGAGTCAAAAGAATTTGCAAGAATCATCGCCACAAAAGTGCACAACGAATTACCTGAGCTCACCAGCATTGAAAGAATCGTAAGCAATAGAAACGGAAAAATGTACGTGGATTTTTTACAAAACCGGCCACAGGCTACATTAGCTGCACCTTACTCTGTAAGGCCAAAACCAGGGGCAACTGTTTCAATGCCTTTGTATTGGGATGAA
>DATILZ010000619.1:0-18574 GCA_035475995.1 Hanamia sp.
AATATAAAATTATAGGAAAAAATGCTTTCAAAGGTTGCTGAAGATTGAGACCTTATTATCTTAGTAACAGTGTTGTTTCTCCTTTCGTAAACCTTATTACCAAATTTTCCGGCTTATTGGAATAGGATGAAAATTAAAAAAAGCATCTCTTTGTGTTCCTTTGTGCCCTTAGTGTCTTTTTGCGAAAATATTCAGCGATGCAATAAATAATGCCCACTTTTATTCTTCCTTCTTATTCTTCCTTTTATTAACAATTACAAAATAGTTTATCAGAAATATCCCCTTATTTTTAAAAATTGCTTTTATTTTACAAAAAACAAAATTCTACTATTTTATGAAACCTAAAATTGCTTTTGTTACCGGAGGTTATTCGGGCGAAGCCGAAATATCTTATCAATCTGCAAAAACAATTGAAAAAAATATTGACCCTGAAAAATTTGATTCTTATAAAATTGATATTACACCAAAAGGCTGGTTTTATCAGGATAAAAATGAAAAAGTTGAAGTAGATAAAAACGATTTTTCTATTTTAATCAACGGAGGAAAAATCCATTTTGATGCAGTTTTAATTGGCATTCATGGCACACCCGGAGAAGATGGAAAGCTTCAGGGATATTTTGACATTTTGAACCTTCCTTATACTTCCTGTGATTGCGCTACTTCTGCTCTTACATTTAATAAAAGATATACGGTTGCCGTTGCTTCTTTTGCAGGCATAAAAGTGGCGAATTCGATTTTATTATTCAAAAATAATTTTAAAAGTGAGGACGGGATTGTAAACAAATTGAACTTTCCTGTTTTTGTAAAACCCAATAATGGCGGTTCAAGTATTGGAATGAGCAAAGTGAATTTGCCATCAGATGAATTAGGTGCAGCGATTGAAAAAGCATTTCGAGAAGATGAACAGGTATTGGTAGAAGAATTTATAAAAGGGCGTGAATTTACCATCGGAGTATTTCAGTCAAAGGGAAAAATTATTCCTTTGCCGATAACCGAGGTAATTTCTAAAAAAGATTTTTTTGATTACGAAGCAAAATACCACGGAGCGAGCGAAGAAATTACGCCTGCAAAAGTGGAAGAAAGCGTTGCACAGCAGATAAAAACGGAAGCAGTAAAAATTTATCAAATTTTTAATTGCCGGGGTATCGTAAGAATCGATTTCATTTACAATGAAGAGGCAGGTGAGCCTTATATGCTGGAAATAAACACCGTACCCGGGCAAACTGCCGCAAGTCTTGTACCGCAACAGGTAACAGCGATGGGCTGGAGTCTGATGGATTTTTATACGGCGCTGATACAGGAATGTTTACCTGCATAAATTTATTAAATTGCACCACTTATTTTTTTACTTATAATTTTAACGTGTTTAAATTTATTGCAAGACAAAGTTTTTTTGTAAACCTGCTGGCAGCCATTATTTTGGTTTTTCTGGTGGCTTTTTTGTTTTTTGAATCGCTCGGCTGGCTAACACATCATGGAGAATATTTGAAAGTGCCTTCTGTAACCGGAAAAAATGTAGATGATGCAGTGAACCTTTTAGAAAAAGAAGGTTTTGATGTAGTGATTACCGATTCGTTGTATAATGATAGCCTGCCTTTAAATACAGTAAAAAAGCAATTGCCTGATGCAGATGCAACTGTAAAAGTAAATCGTACCGTTTTTTTGAATGTAAACCCGACCACACTTCCAATGATAGAAATGCCTCACCTGGAAGGATTAAGTTACCGGTTTGCTTTGGATAAATTATCCAAAAATCATTTGAAATTAGGAGATACAACGATGCGTGCAGATTTTATGAAAGGTTCAGTTTTAGAACAAAATTACCATGGCAAAAAAATAACTGCCGGCTCAAAAATAAGATGGGGTTCTGCAGTTGATTTAGTAATTGGTGCCGGCCTGGAGGCACAAAAAATTCCTGTGCCCGACCTTACCGGAATGACAGTGGCAGATGCCAAAGCACTTTTGAAAGATAAAGGCATTATTCTGGCAGCAATCCTCACTTCAGGAAATGTAACAGATACAGCGAACGCATTTATTTTTAAGCAAAACCCGGATGTATATGCTTATGGAGCTACTCCGGCATATATTCAGCCAGGGCAGACCATGGATATCTGGATACAGATGGAAAGGCCGGTGATTGATACTCTAAAAATGGATAGTTTACATTTAATAAAATAATTTTTATGACAAATATTTCTGTTGAAGAAGTAAAAGAAAGGCTGGACGCAGGCGAAAAATTACATCTTGTGGATGTGCGTCAACCGGAAGAAACTGCAGAATTTAATATTGGTGGCATCGCATTTCCGTTAGGAAAAATTCAAACGATGCAAACAGAAGAACTGGATGATTTGAAAGACAAAGAAGTGATTTGTTATTGCCGTAGCGGTAACAGAAGCGGACAGGCTGCATTGATTTTGGAACAACTTGGTTTTAACAATGTAAAGAATTTAACGGGTGGAATGCTAAAGTGGCGGGAGAAGTTTGGTTAATGTGCTTATATGCTGATGTGGTAATTTGCTGATTGAAAAACAGGAATCGTTTCTGTAAAAAAATGAGAAATGTGGCCGGTAAATAAACAAATATTCTTGATTCCTATTCCCGGATATTTGTGGTTTCTTTTTTGTGATTTAATAATTTTTTAAAAGTATTAAAATGAAAAAAGATCATCCTGGCGTTTTTATTCCGCCACCAATCATTTATCTAGCCATATTTTTCATCGCTTTTTTTCTTCAAAAAATAATTCCCATAAATAATTCCTTCTTTAATCATGATGGAGTAAAGACAGCCGGAATCATTTTCTTTATCGCCGGTGTTTTTTTAATGATGCAAGGGGTTTGGAAATTTATGCAAACAGGAAACACATTAATAACAGTGAAACCGGCTTCATCACTTCAACAAACCGGCATTTATAAATTTACACGCAACCCAATGTATTTTGGTTTTATTTTTTTGTATCTGGGATTCACCTGCTTTTTTGGAAACTGGTGGCAGATTATATTGTTGCCGGTTTTAATAATAATTATCCAGGAATATGTTATAAAAAAAGAAGAAAAATATCTGGAACGTCAATTCAGTCAAACTTACCTTGATTATAAAAAGAAAGTGAGAAGATGGATTTAATAAATGTCTTCTCACTTTACTTTACCTGAAGCAATTATATTAAAACTTATATCGGATAGTAGCAATAAACTGGCGAGGCGCTATAGGATTGATGCTATAATTTTCATGCACATAATAATTAAAGGTATTGGTAAGGTTGCCGACTTTCGCCAAAAAAGAAATGTTTTTAAAAGAATAACCTGCAGAAATATCAAGAGTTGTAAATCCGTTTACAGCAATCAATCTTGAATAATCCTGTGCCTGTCCTTTTGTATTATTCCATCCCGCAAATCTATTACCGGTAGAAGAAATAGAAGCACCGATTTTCAAGCCTTTTAATTTTTTATCAAAAGAATAAAAGGCACTTGCATTTGCGGTATTAGCCGGTGTTCCTACCAATCTTTCACCTTCTACATAACTTCCTTTTGTGTCAGGTGTTTTTGTATAGCGCATATTGTTGTAACTATACCCCGCTATCACGTCAAGCCCTTTTACAGGATGGCCGGAAATATCCAATTCAATTCCATCACTCGTGGTTTGCCCGGTTAGTTCCTGCAGGGAAGTATTGTCGTTGGGAGTGACACCATCAGCAGCAAAAGGAGCCGTTTGTGCAAGGTTATTGTTGATGATCCGGTAGGCGGTGATATTTACAGAAAGAGCTCCATTGATAAAATCATTTTTTACACCCAATTCATACTGATCAATGATAGAAGGAGCAAGCGCGTTTCCAAAAACATCGGTTCCTTTATTAACAGAAAATGAATTGGAATAACTTGCAAATAATGAAGTATGTTTAAATATTTTATACACAATTCCAAAACGGGGAGAAAACGCCTTATCTGTTTTTGGGTCGCCTTTCACAGTAGTATCTTTTTTTAGATCTGTTGTTTGGACCGCTTCTGCTTTTTGGATCGACCATCTGACGCCAGCAAGTAAATTTATTTTATTTGAAATGCTGATTAAATCCTGAAAATAAGCACCGGCACGATTTACAGGCGTAACAGTTTGCTGAATTTTAGAAGCCGCAGGAATATCGGTTCTGGAATTGAATTTAGAATGATCCAGTATATTGATGGTGTCGTATATTTTAGGATTGTCAAAACCAAAATTGGTAGTGGCGTCGCGGTCAGCGTCTATCCCTCCTAAAAAGTTGTGGCCAAGAATACCTGTTTTAAATTTTCCGGTTATGTTGATTTGGCCCGAAATATATTGGTCTTTCGACTGAATCCTGTTCAAAGGCCTTGCCCAATCACCATTTGCAGCCGCCTGTATCCTTTCTGTTGAATAATAATCCCTGTTGTAAACATCGTAAGAAGCATTTGCATTCAGTGACCATGAATCATTCATTTTATGTTTCAATTCAGCAGTGGTATTGGTTTGATTTATTTTATTATATTGCCATGAAACACCTTGAAAAGTATTTCGTGGAAGTTGTGCAATAATGGTATTATCCAAAGAACCTGTTCCAAAATCGGGTGTAAAGTTGCTGTTTAAATAATCTCCCTGGATTAATAAAGTTGTTTTGTTATCAATATTAAAAAGCAAAGAAGGATTGATATAATATCTTTTGGAATTCACTTCATCCCTGAAACTGTTTTCGGTTTCAAAAGTGCCATTGACACGATAGGCAATTTTTTGGGATAATGGTCCATATACATCGAAGGTTGGTTTGAGCAAACCATAACTTCCGGCTCTTAAAGAAATATCACCGCCAAAATCAAATTTTGGCTTTTTTGTCACCATATTAATAATCCCACCGGGGGCCACACTTCCATATAAAATAGCCGCACTTCCTTTTAGAATTTCCACACGTTCAAGAGAACTCATTTCCGGCATCACAGAAGCACTTACCCGCGCACCATCCTTATAAATATTATCGTCTGACATTCGGTATCCACGGGCTGAAAAAGTTTCCTGCACACCGCCACGGGTTGAAGAAAGATAAACACCGTTTACATTCTTAATAACATCGCTTAACCGCTGTGATTGTTGGTTTTTAATCACATTCTGATTGATGATAGAAATGCTTTGGGGCAAATCCATTGCCGCAATGGGAAGTTTTCCGATAGAAACCGGTTGAAGGTTTTGGCTTCTTCTGCCATCTACGATTACTTCGCTTAATTGTTTGGCAGTGCTTTTAATGGAAAAGATGATTTGCGAAGTATGTTCATCTGATACTTCAATTATTTTTTCTACTGGTTGAAATCCCGTGTAGGAAGCTATTACGGTGTAGGTTCCGGGTTTTATATTTTTCAAAATAAAATTTCCGCTTTCATCTGAAATTGCAGAAAACGAAGTGTTTTTTATACTGATACTTACCCAGGCAACCGGCTGGCCATCGGAAGAAATTACTTTGCCGGTTATTTTTCCATTGTACTCATCATTTGCGAAGCAAACCGTAAATTGAAGAGAAAATAGCGATATAAATAAAGTTTTTGAGAAGCTTTTAAAAAAAGAATTAGTCATTTTTAAATTTTTCATTGTGTCAAAATAGTAACATGAGGAGTTGCCCCATGTTTTATGAGGCAGCGAAACTATTTTCAAAATGAAAATTGCTTTTACGAAATCAGGAACTGCATTTTCGCAATCGGGAATTGTTTAAACAGGTATGCCTGGAGAATGGTAAAATCAGATAAAAAAATGGAATAGCTTTTCTCTATTCCATTTTAAAATTTTATCAAAAAATCAAATGCTACTAATCCAATTTCTCCATTTCCTCATTTACAAATTCCATCAATGTCTTAATATTTTCAGGAGAAAAATCAAACTTTAATCCTGCGGCTTTATATAGTTCGGGTAACGTTTTTGTGCCGCCGAGGCTCAATGCTTTTACATAATTGTCCAATGCCTTTTCGGGATCTTTTTTGTATTGCATCCAAAGGCCAATCGCACCAAGCTGGGCGATACCATATTCAATATAATAAAAAGGTACTTCATACAAATGCAATTGTTTCTGCCAGCCGTTTTCTACATATTTTTCAAGGCCGGAATAGTCAATCACATTATCAGAAAATTCATGAAATATTTCCATCCATTTTTGCGACCTTTCTTCAAGGGAATGATTGGGATTTTCATAAATCCAATGTTGAAATTTATCAATCACCGCAATCCACGGGAAGATGGTGATCACTCTTTCGAGCTGATGCTCTTTTGCTCTTTTTAAATCTTCTTTATTATCAAAGAAAACATCCCAATGGTCCATGGAAAAAAGCTCCATAGCCATGCTGGCAACTTCTGCGATTTCCATTGGATAATCTTTAAAAGAACTTAATTCAAGTGGATGAGTTAAAAAAGATTGAATTGCATGTCCGCCTTCGTGCACCATCGTTGTTACATCATGCATGGAACGGGCGGCATTCATAAAAATAAATGGCGCACCACTTTCCGCAAGCGGCATGTTATATCCACCGGGCGCTTTTCCTTGCCTGCTTTCGAGGTCCAGGCGATTCATGGTATTCATCTGCCTCAGGCAATCTCCAAAAAACGGACGAAGCTTTGTAAAAACTTCAATTGACTTATTCAACAATTCAGCTCCTGTTTCAAAAGGTGTTAACGGTTCTGTTCCTTCAGGTTCTGCTTCTATATCCCATGGCCGCAAATCGTCCAGCTTTAATTTTTCTTTTTTCTTTTGATAAATCTTGTTTACCAAAGGCACTACATGAAGTTTTACAGATTCGTGAAAACGAAAAGTATCTTCTTTGGTATAATCAAAACGGCCAAGTTCTTTAAATTTATAATCGCGGTAATTTTCAAAGCCTGCATTCAGCGCCTCCTGGTTTCTTCTTTTTATTAACTCTGAAAAAAGTTTATTCAATTCATCTTTATCCTGCAGGCGTCTTTCATTCACTTTTCTATACACTTCTTCGCGCAATTTTCTGTCGTGGCTTTCGTAAAATTTGGAAGCCTGCTGCAAAGTGTAAGTTTTACCGTTAACCTCAATAGTCATCCTGCCTGTAATTACACCATATTGTTGTTGAAGCATTGCGAGTTCTGCATGGATGGGAATATTTTCTTCCCGAAAAAGTTCAATACTTTTTCTGATAGAACGCAGATAAGTGAAAAACTTTTCCTGGTCCAGTTCTTTTGTAAAAGGAGATTCAACTAATTTTTTATTCAATGCAAAAGCATAAGGCTGGATCTTTGGCTGGATTTCCATACAAAAGTAATTGAAGGATTCTTCCAGTTTTTTATCAGTTGTATCACAGGTCATTTTTATCTGCCGCCAGCAGGAATCTTCGCTGATTACCGCTTCCAGTTCGCTCATGTCTTTCAGCCATTTTTCCATATCTTCTTTTGAATCAATTTTTCTTTCCAAAAGATCTTTGAAATATGGCTCAATCGTTTCCCAATCTGAAACCGTTAAATCTTCAGGGAGAAAATGCCTCGGTATTTTTTGTATGTCTGCCGTCATAGGTATTAGGTATTAGTATCAGGTATTAGGTTTTAGGTAAAAATTAAATCAAAATTTACAGCAAAGCTAGAAATAATTGAATTTTCTATTTTTTAT
This sequence comes from Hanamia sp., assembly GCA_035475995.1. Taxonomy (GTDB): domain Bacteria; phylum Bacteroidota; class Bacteroidia; order Chitinophagales; family Chitinophagaceae; genus Ginsengibacter. The sequence goes on from DATILZ010000619.1 coordinate 7,607, forward strand.
TCAACTTCCACATTTTACCAATAATTCAATAATTCAATAATTCAACAATTCAGCAATAGAACCACTACTTAACTCCCCGGCTTTCAATCTTTCTCACATTCGCTTGCTGAGGTTTTGCATTTTTTAAATTCGCATTATCTGTATGAAGTGGTTTGGAATTTTTCAAATCTGCAGCCGCTTCTTTTTCTTCTTCAGTTCTTACTTTTATTTCGATGTTATTTTTTTGAATGATGTGAAACCATTTTACCATTTTTTTCATATCACTGGTATATACCCTTTCAAAATCCAGGTCAGGATATACTTTTTCAAAATAAGCCTTCAATGTTTTGGCATCTGCGTTTGCATCAGGCACTTTTTCTTCACTTTTCTTCATGGCATCGAATACTTCTGCAAGCGTAGTGTTATCCTTTGTGGTATAAACTTCTATACTTTCCAAATGAGAGAAATTGTGCTGGCGTGTGCTCACAAATTTCGTGCTGTTGTCTTCTAAAGAACGAACTACAGCGCCATCAGATTTTGACGACAATAATTCAAACAAACCCGGTAATCCGGTAACTGAAACTAACTTATTATATTCCATATATGATTTTTTGTTTTTGCGACTGCAAGATAATTGAAATGGTTTTTGTTTCCGTTAACAAAAGATAAAAGTCGTTTTTTGAAGGCAGAAAGCAGAAGGAAGAAAGCAGAAAGAGAAAGCAGAAAATTTTAGCACCAGAATATTTCTGTTTCATATTCAAAGGCAATTGTATTATTTACTTTATACTTTTCAAATATCTGTTCGATTCTTGTCATTAACTTTTCATATTGTTTACCGGATTTAGGGCAATAAGAAGACGATTTTAATCTTCCTTTTAAGCCATTCAGATCGAAAATTTGTTCATTGTCCAAACATATTTTGTTCATCTTTTTTGGAAAGAAAAACTTTGATATTTCTTCGTCACTGATATTCCTGTGATTCACATATTTATATTCCGGTATATGCTCATCAAGAGCTTCTTCGTACTGATTCAAAAAGCCACTTTTACTACTCCTTGAATTCCATACAAGAACTATGTTCCCATCGCTTTTAAGAATTCTGTCAAATTCAATCTTACTCTTTTTTTTATCAAACCAATGAAATGCCTGTCCGCAAAAAATCAAGTCAATACTTTTGCCGGGTAAGTTCGTTTTTTCAGCAGTGCCATTCACACTTATAAAATTTACAAAAGGGGATAGTAATTGTTCTGCAGCCTCTCTCATTTCTTTATTTGGTTCAACCCCAATTACTTTAAAATCATTTTCAAGAAACAACTTCGAAGAAATACCTGTGCCGGAGCCAATGTCCGCAATAGTTTTACTTTTATCCAGTTGAATTTTTTCCTCCAGGATTTTTACAATCTCTTTTGGGTAAGATGGGCGATACTTTATATAATCTTCTACCCTGCCAGAAAATCTTTTGGTGTTGTCGTTCATATTTTTCAGGTTTAATCGTTTTTTTATTTTCCTGTGATAAATTTCGCACCCACATGAGCAAAACAACAAATATCGACGATTTCAAATTCGCAATGATTAAGTTTTTATCCGGTTAGGACGCTTTCTTCGTGGGCCTGAACGATTATCAACTCTCATGGTTCAGGCCGCTTTAGCATTCTCCCAGGGAGTCCTTCGGACCGACTCACTCTTAAAAAACTCACTAATTTATCCATCGTGGAGTATAAAATATACTTCAAAGTCCTGCTTAGTTTTTCTTCATTTATCTGCAACAGAGAAATTACGTATTCACATTATTTATCCGTTTACTGAACAGAATTCAATTCTTAATTTACATTCACCATTCACAATTCTTAATTCCCACAGCGAAGGTTTTATATAATAACATCGTCAAATGTTTTAATTAATCTTTATTATGTATAAAATTCTTACCCTTCTGTTCGCAATTATCTCTTTGAAGGCAAATGCCCAAACCGTTTCCGGCACTATAGAAGATGCTTCGACTAATACTCCTTTATCTAATGCAACAATTAAATTATCGGGCGCTGATTCAACTGCAAATCCTTTGCTAACGGTAAGTGATTCAAAGGGAAATTTTTCTTTTAAAAATGTAGCCGCAGCAAGTTATACTCTAACCGTTACTTCAGTTGGTTATTCTAATTTTTCTAAAAAAATAGCGGTAATTGGCCAGGATGTGAATGTTGGAAATATCAATATGGCTAAAAGTGCTGAAACCCTTGCTACTGTTGTTATTAAAGATAATTCGGCGGTGAAAGTAATCAACGATACGGTACAATTTGCCGCCAGCCAGTATAAAGTAAATCCGGATGCAACCGCAGAAGATTTGATTAAAAAAATGCCGGGAATTACGGTAGATAAATCCGGCACCGTAACCGCACAGGGAGAAACTGTTCAAAAAGTTACCGTGGATGGTCGCGATTTTTTTGGAACAGATGCAACTGCTACGCTTCGCAATCTTCCATCAGAAGTGATTGATAAAATCCAGGTATTTGATAAACTGAGCGACCAGGCTCAACTTACCGGTTTTGATGATGGCAATACAACGAAAGCCATCAATATTGTTACTAAAAAAGATATGAGAAGCGGCCAATTCGGACGTATCTATGGTGGATATGGAACTGATGACCGTTACAGCGCCGGTGGAAATGTCAGTTTTTTTAATAATGCACGAAGAATTTCATTAGTTGGTTTATTTAATAATGTAAATCAGCAAAACTTTTCTTCGCAGGATTTACTTGGTGTTACCAGTGCGGGTAATCGCGGTGGCGGCGGAAGACGCGGCGGCGGTGGCGGTGGTGGTGGCAATAATTTCACTGTAGGGCAGCAAAGTGGTATTGCAAAAACAGATGCGTTTGGAATTAATTACAGCGATGCCTGGGGCAAGAAAATCGATGTAACTGCCAGTTATTTTTTCAATAACAGCAATACTTCCAATAATCAGATTGTGAAACAGCAAAACATTTTAAAGAAAGACAGCAGTTCTTATTATGATGAAAACACACTTTCAGATGCTCATAACAATAACAACAGGGCGAATTTCAGATTAAATTATAAAATAGATTCTGCTAATACTCTTTTGATAGCATCCAACCTGAATTTTCAAACAAACAACTCTACCAATTATGTAAATGGAATTAATTATGTAGATGAAGAACGGTTGGATACTTCCAGCAAAACAGCCAACGACCTCACCAGTAATAATCACGGTTACAGCATCAGCAATGAGATTTTATACCGTCATGCATTCCACAAAAGAGGCCGCAGCATTTCTTTGGGCATTAATACCAATTTTAATAATAAAACGGGACAGAATTTTTTAAATGCTCTTAACGATTATTATAAACCCTTAGTCACTGATACCACCAAACAGGTTTCTAATCAAAAAAGTAATGTAAATCAATATAGTTTTAATTTAGTTTATACCGAACCTTTGGGTCAAAAGACACAATTGCAGGCCAATTATAACCCTGCTTTCCAGACAAGTGAGGCCGACCAGCGAACATTTCATTTCAACAATGCCGATTCAAAATATTCTTTGTTAGATACAAGTTTAAGTAATGTTTTTAATAACACATACAATACACAAAATGCAGGAATTACGATTCGTAATGGCGATAGAAATAACATGATATCCGCTGGTGTTTCTTATCAATACAGTGAATTGAAAAGTGACCAGTTATTTCCGCAAACCGGCCATATTGATAATACCTACAGCAATTTTCTGGCAAATGCTTTTGCAAGATTTAAGTTTTCTTCTAAAAGTAATCTCCGGGTGATTTATCGCGGATCTGTATCCCCTCCATCCGTAAATCAATTGCAGAATGTAATCAATAATTCTAACCCGTTTTTTTTATCGACAGGAAACCCGGATTTGCAACAACAATATTCCAACAGGTTGATTTTGCGGTATAATTATACAAATGCGCCAAAAAGCGAAACCTTTTTTGCCAATATTTTTCTTCAAAATACAAATGATTATGTGGCAAATGCAACCTATACTGCTTCTAAAGATTCTGTTTTATCCAATACGATTACCCTTTATAAAGGTTCACAGATTTCAAAACCGGTTAATCTGAATGGATATATCAGCGCAAGGTCTTTCTTTACTTTTGGAATGCCTTTGAAATTTATGAAATCGAACCTTAACTGGAATGGCGGAATCAGTTATTCAAAACTTCCTGGTTTGCTTAATAATGTAAAAAACGTTTCCAACAATTTGAATTATAATGTTGGCGCAGTTTTATCCAGCAATATCAGCGAATACGTTGATTTTACTTTGTCTTATTCGGCAAATATCAATACGGTAAAAAATACCATTCAGCCATCATTGAATAATAACTATTTTACTTCTTCGGCGGGAGTAGGTTTCAATTTGCTCACCAAAAAAGGATTGTTTATTAATAATGATTTATCCAACGAAACTTACAAAGGATTGTCTGCCGGTTTGAATCAGAATTTCTGGTTGTGGAATATTGCAATCGGACAAAAATTTCTTAAAAATCAAAATGGAGAATTAAAACTATCGGTTTTTGATTTGCTGAAACAAAACAAAAGCATCACGCGTAATGTGACAGATTCTTATATACAGGATGTGCAGAACCAGGTATTGCAGCAATATTTTATGCTGACATTTACATACAAATTGAGGAACTTCGGAAAAGGAAAAGTGCAAACCAATGAAGATGGTGAGAGAAATTTCCGGAGATTTGGTGGCCCGGGCGGACCTCCTTTTGGTGGTAACCGCGGACCTGGCGGACCTTCACTTTAGTATATAAATATTTTGCTTTGAATGAAAGGGAATTGATTGCCCTGTTGAAAAAAAAAGACAGGCAAACTTTTAAATTAATGGTAGAAACCTGGCAGGGCATGGTTTACAATACCGCGTTAGGTCTTTTACAAAATGCAGAAGATGCTGAAGATACAGCTCAGGAAGTGTTTATACAGGTATATGAATCGGTTTCAACATTCAAGGAAGAATCAAAGTTTTCTACATGGCTTTACAGGATTACGGTTTCAAAATCGCTGGACCATATCAGGAAGAAAAAAAGGAAAAAAAGATTTGCGTTCATACAAAGTCTTTATGGAAAAAACGATGGACAAATGATTGAACCGCCTGATTTTTTTCATCCGGGTGTGAAGATGGAAAACAAAGAAAATGCAGCAGTTCTTTTTAAAGCAGTAAATGAATTGCCGGCGAATCAAAAAACCGCTTTTATTCTGAATAAAACTGAAAATTTAAGTTACCGGGAAATTGCTGAAGTAATGGAATCCAGTGAATCTGCTGTAGATGCGTTGCTTCAAAGGGCAAAAAAGAATTTGCAGAAAAATTTGAAAGAATATTATCAGAAAATTGAGGGATAAATAAAAAAGAATGAAGGTTTTTTGATAAAAAAACGTCTAAAGAAGGTTGTTATTTAATGATAGGAAGATATAATTTCGGTTCGCGAAGACACGAACCGCGGCGGCAGGAAAACTCAATTAGATAAATGCAATTTTTAAATTAAAAATTTATAATCATGGAAGAAAAATTCAATCAGAAAGTTGAAGAAACAATGAGGAGTTTGGATGGAATTGAAAAAGCTTCGCCCAGGCCTTTTTTCTTCACCCGTTTGGAAGCAAGAATGCAAAATCAAAAAAGCCTTTGGGAAGAAATTTCTTCTTTTGTGGCAAAACCGATGGTTGCCCTGGCCTGCATTTGCCTTATTGTTATGATTAATGCGGCAGTAATTTTTTCTTCAACAAATTCATCAAATTCAACAAACTCTGTATCTCAGCAAAATAATGAATTGGCAACAGCGGATGAATATAACCTCGTAAGTTCTACTTTTTATGAATTTGTAAATACAAAACCATAATGAACCAAACTACAAAAACGAAATCTCTTGTAACAATTATCATCTTCCTGCTGATAACCAATATTGCTATGCTCGTATTTTTCATTTTGCTGAGCAAACCTGTTGACAGAAAACAAAGGAACCGCGAAACAAATGGAATGTACACTTCTCTTCAAAATGAAGTTGGTTTTTCCAAGGACCAGTTGGATAAATACCAGCTTTTGAGAAAAGAACAGATGGAAAAAGTAAAGCCATTATTTAATGAAGTAAGAAATGCAAAAAAAGAATTTTATGGGTTAATTTATTCTTCAAACATCCCCGATTCACTTATCACTGCAGATGCTGATTCCATAGCCAGAAAACAGAAAACATTGGATATGCAGATGTTCACTTATTTTAAAAATATCAGAAACATCTGCACGCCTGAACAAACACAAAAGTTTGATTCTGTAATAAAGAAAGTAGTCGTAAGAATGGTTGGTCGCGGTGGAAAAGATAACCGCGAAAACAAAAACTAATTTTTTAAACTCTTTAATAACATTAAAAAAAACAAAAATTAAAAATTCATGAAAAGAAAAATCATCATGTTGTTTGCATTAATTTTGATTGCAACAACCGGCATTTATGCACAGGGAATGCAGCGCCGTAGCGTTCCGGAAAGAGTAAAAGCTACAATGGATAAAATCACCACGCCTTTAAACCTCGATGCTTCACAGGCGAGCAGAACGGACAGTGTGTTTACAGATTTTTACACCGCTCAAATGAAAATGTTCCAGGATGCGCAGGCTTCCGGTAACCGGCCTGACAGAAGCGCTTATCAAAAACTGATGCAGGACAGGGATGCAAAATTGCAAACAATTTTTACAGCAGACCAATACACTAAATTTAAAAATGAAGTGGAAGAAACCCTGCGTCCACAACGTCAGACTCATGAGGGAAATCAATAAGGAAATTATTTTTGAAAGAAGAGGTTGCAAAATAGCAGCCTTTTTTTTTAATTCTGATCATTAAAAAGCTATGCGATTATGCTTTTCTTTTGTCTTAAAATGTTCCAATAGCTTTTCAAAATTTTCAGGATGAATTGCTTTCGTTGCATTGGCAATAATGGTGGATTCAAAACCAAGTTCAAGACCATCAAGCGCGGTAAAATAAACACAATAATCTGCTGCTAATCCGCATACAGAAATTGCCGTTACGCCTCTTCCTTTCAGATAATCAGCCATACCGGTAGATTTCTTTTTTCCATTATCAAAAAAACCACTGTAGCTGTCTATACTTTTATCCATTCCTTTTCTAAATATCGCTTCAATTTTTTTTGTATGCAAAAGAGAAGAAAATTGCGCACCATAGCTTTCCTGTATGCAGTGGTCAGGCCATAAAACCTGCGGCAACCCATCCAGATTTATTTCATCAAACACTTTCCTGCCAGGATGTGCTGATGCAAAACTTTTATGATCTGGCGGATGCCAATCCTGCGTAGCAACTACGAGCTCAAAATCCTTTTGCAAATCGTTTATCTCCGGAATGATAGTATCACCTTGATTTACAGCAAGAGCGCCACCAGGTAAAAAATCATTTTGAACATCTACAATAATCAATGCATTCATGATTGCTTTTTTGTTTTACAAAAATAAAAGGCCACAACTTTTCAAAATGATGCTGGTTTCATTTTCAAAAATAAAAATACGAATCAATGGTATTTGTGTGTTTACCGTAACAATTTTTTTTCGAAACTAAAACTTCTCATCTTTTATGCAAATACAAAGCTCAGCATTTTATGATTCTGCTGTCCAATCTTTTCCATAGTGATTATACAAATTCTTTTCATATACATTGTCATTCAATTGTGATTCATCATAATCAGGACTGTTTTGCACGGCATCGGTAGAAATATTTACGATCACAACTGAATTGTCCCATTTAACACCGGTGATCCATTTTGTTGAAAGTAAAACTTTGTCTCTGTCGAGCCAGGTCCCCGTATCTACCACCAAAAAATTTATTTTCCAGTTTCTGTCATCTATAATAAAATCATCTACTTTTCCAATTTGGCCATCAGTGGTATGAATGGCATATCCTTTCAGTTCATCAGCACTTCTTAAATGCGGATCACTATGCTCATCAGATACATTGTTTTGCGGATTTTGCACTTGTACATTTCCACTTTGATAAAGTTCGCTGGGCATCATTCCAAATATTCCTGCGCCGTGTTCATCTACATCAGTTCCCCAATATCCTTCCCAGGGATAATAAGATGCAAGTTGTTCTTCCTGCTGCCTCGAAACCGGTTTTTCGGTATCAATATCAGGACTGTTTTCAATTTGTTTTTTTGTAAGCTTCACCGGAAATTCTTTATTATCCCAATCTGCTTGTTGCAGTACCGACGGTGAAATCAGCACTTTACGTTCTGACAGCCAGCCTCCCGTTCTTACAATTAAATAACGAATGGTCCAGCTTTGATCATCGAAATAAAAATCTTCTACTTTACCAATTTCGCCATCGGTTTCCCTTAGCGTAAATCCTTCTAATTTTTTAAGGCTGCGTTTCATAAAAAGTGTATTTAAAATTTATAGTTTAAATGAAGAGAAGTGCAATCATTATTCCAAAAAAAATATCCGTCTTTTTATTGCTCATTTATATACAGCTCCTGAACCAGTATGATCAAAATGGCAAGAAGTGGCGTTGCCAGTAAAACTCCCCAAAAACCTGCTAATAATCCAAACGCAACCTGCCCGATTATAACGAGAGCCGGCGAAATATTGATCATTTTTTTTTGAAGCAGCGGTTGTGAAACTGCTGTTTGAATGATCTGAACAAAAGTGTACATGCAGGCAATGATAATCGCTGTAGTGGTACCTTGCAGCAAGCCAATTAAAACGCCCGGAATTAAGGCAATCAATGGACCGAAATTAGGGATAACATTCAGCAAACCGGCGATAATGGATAATGGAAGCACCATCGGGATACCGATGATGATCAATCCTATTGCAGTTAAAACACCAATAAACAGCATTCCAAAAAGCTGCGCCTTCAACCATTTTTTCAAAATATCACCAATCTTGTTGATAATGTCCGCACCTTTTTCTTTTGCTTTTACAGGAAGCAATTTCACCATTCCATTTATATAGACCTTTGGAGTAACGATAAAAAATATGGCGATTAGCAGAACAATATACAGATCGCTCAGAATACCGAAACTGGAAGAAAAAAAACGTTTTACAATGGATAAGGTTTTTGTGGAATCACCGGAAGAATTGAATTGCTGAAGTAGCGGGCTGCCAAGAGAAGTTTCCCCAATTTGTTCTTTTACTTGTTCTATTGTCTGCGGAAGCGTTTGAGCAAGTTCCGATGTTTGTGCCTGTATTCTTGCCCCTACAAACCAGAGGGCGCCAGCTAATATAAGCACGTTTATAATTACAGAAATAATAATAGCGGCTTTTGAAGAACAATGAAGTTTTCTTTCAAAAATTCCGGCCACTCCATAAAAATAAAGGGCAATCAGCGCTCCTGCTAATATTAATAAAAGAACGCTAAATAAGATCTGAAACAGGAACAGAAATACGATCATCAAAGAAGTGATACTGACCGCTATCCATACTTTTTTGCGAAAGGATAATTGTTTGTTTTCAGTGATTTTCGATTCTGTCATTTACAAAAAAAAGGTGTTTTAAATTGATCATTAAAATTAAGTTCCTTATTGTTTCTTTATATAAAGCTCCTGGACAAGCACAATAAGAATAATAAGAACCGGTGTTGCCAGTAAGATTCCCCAAAAGCCTGCTAATAATCCCAATGCAATTTGACTGGTAATACTCAATGCAGGTGGAATGTTGATCATCTTTGTTTGTATCAAAGGTTGTTGAATTGCATTTTGAATAAATTGAATAAAGGTGTAAATACAAATAATAATCAATGCCGTTCCGATTCCGTGAGTAAGACCAATGAGCACTGCAGGAACTAAGGCAAGCAGCATTCCAAAGTTGGGAATGAAATTAAAAATAGCTGCCAGAAGCGCCAATGTGAGTACCATCGGTATTCCGACAATCATCAATCCAATCCCTGTTGCAACGCCGATAAATGCCATCCCGATGAGTTGTACCTTCAGCCATCCTTTTAGAACTGTGTTTATCTTATCAATAATTTTTGCACCTTTTTCTTTTGCTTTTGGAGGCAACAATTTCACCATTCCCTTTTTATAAAGCGAAGGTGATGCGATAAAAAAGATAGCGAGAAGAAAAATGATATACAAATCGCTTAAAACGCCAAAGCTTGAAGAAAAAAACCTGTTTAAGATATCTAAAGTTTTTGTAGAATCGCCCGTTGCGTTGAATTGCTGAAGTAAACTTCGACCAATTGCACTGCTTCCGATATACTCCTTTACTGTTTCAAGGGTTGAAGGAAGTGTTTGTGATAATTCTGAGATCTGCACCTGGATTGTTGCCCCTACAAACCAAATAATTCCGGCAACTAAAAGAATGTTTATAATGATTGATAGAATAATCGCAGCCTTTGAGGAGCAGCGGATTTTTCTTTGCAAAATATCAGCAACTCCGTAAAAATAAAGCGCAATCAAAGCTCCGGCCAGCACTAATAAAAGAACACTAAATAAAATCTGGAACAGATACAAAAACACAAACATTAAAGCCGCAATGCTTATTACAATCCATACTTTTTTCCGGAATGTGGTTACATTGTTCTGATCAGATGCTAATTCATAATCAGTCATTGGGGAAAAAATATTTTTGATTCAATTTGTACTACATTTTTATAAAAAAATAAACAATACAAATGCTATGCCTTTAAAAAGAAATATATTCTAACGTGAGTTCGACAATAACAATATCAAATACATCATCTGAGGTTAATACCATCCCTCCCGCATTTTTATGCTGCAATTATTCCTATCTAATAATTTCAGCCTTTCCCCTTAACAACAATTCTGCACGGATGAAATTATGATAGGGTTTTCGAAAAAGTAGGGTAAAAACTCTAAGGAGCGATATTTTTTTTCTTACATCGAACTCACGTTATTAATAGATTTTTCAGGGAAAACACAAGCATTTGATGCATGAAACTTCCGCATCTTCTCGATAGCTACGCCGTAGATACTGGATGGATACACCGTAGGAAAGCCATAGGT
>DATILZ010000620.1:0-4175 GCA_035475995.1 Hanamia sp.
CGGAAAATATAGGGATAAGCCCTTACGACTTAAACGCTGTATAAAATAAAAAAAGATTTTAAGAATGCCGGCTATTTTCCATTTCCTCATCTTTTAATTTATAAGTCAACATCGGCACTCTTTCAAAAACCAAATATCCCCACGCATTGAGCCACACCTCTTTGCTGGTTTCAAAGCTGATATCATCACCACCAAACACATTGCGGAAAACGCCTTTTACATTTTTTACCTCAAAATTTAATCCTTCATTTGAGCAGTTTAAAATCACCAGCACCTGGTCCGATTTATATTTTCGGAGATATGAAAAAACACGGTGGTCATCCGGATGTGATATGATCTGTGTAAGAATGTCAGGATCTCCGGCGCGAAGGCATTTGTTATTGGATCTGAGCGTTAAAAGTGTTTTATAAAAATCGTGTAATTCGAATTTTTCGGTCCATTCAATATGGTCTTTATCGAAAAACTTTAAACGTTTTTTATTCGGCATTTCCTGCCCGGAATAAATCAATGGAATTCCATTCCAGGTACATGAAAAAACCGCAAATAACTGGGCTGCATCGCCATATTTTTCATACTCGGTTCCGTTCCAGCTATTTTCATCATGATTGGATGTAAAGTAGAGCCGGAAAGAGTTACAGGGAAATTCGGTAACCGATTTATACAATACCGTTAGCAAACTCTGAAGGTTCATTTTTCCATGATAAAAATCTTCTGTAGCATGCATCCACCTCCAGGTATAAGTGGCATCAAACACTTTGTGATATTCAGGTTCTTCACATTCACCCAACCAAAAAAGTCCTTCTTTTACCTTAGACATTTTCCTTTTGGCATACACCCAAAAATTTAGTGGAACCAGGTGCGCCATATCACATCGAAAGCCATCCACATCACAATCTTCTACCCAAAATTTTAAAACATTCAGCATGTATTTCCACACCTGCGGCACACTGTAATTTAATTGAGAAACATCTGTCCAGCCATGTGGATGAAGGATGTCATTGTTTTCTCCGAGCACATAAAAATTCGGATTTTCTGTCACCCACGGATGGTCGTTTCCTGTATGATCAGCTACAAAATCAATAATAACTTTAAAACCCAGTTTGTGAGCTTCTTTTATCAAATCTTTAAACTCATCCATGGTTCCAAACTCCAGGTTTGAAGCATCATAATTTTTTGCCGCATAATAACTTCCCAAAGTGCCCAGCCGGTCTTTATCACTAATCGGTGTTATCGGCATAAACCACAATATCTGCACACCCATATCTTTTAATCGCGGAAGGCTTTTTGCAAATGCAGCGTAAGTTCCTTCAGGTGAGTATTGGCGTACATTTACCTCATATATATTGGTAGAATAACTCCACTTCGGATGTTCACAGTTTTTTTTGTTGGCCATATTATCTTTACGTTAAAAAAAAATAAAAATACTGATTATTCCGTTTATAGGCGTTTTGCCAAAAAATGACTTTGTAACTTTGGCAACGAAATTTGAAGTAATGAAAAAATTTAATGTGCCGGTTATTTATCGAAGCCCGTTGATAACTGCGATAAAAAACCGCCGGAAAACTGATGATAAATTAAAAAAGGATTATACTCCCAGTCTTTTGGATTTTGGTGATGTTCAAATATATCTTGCCCGCCATTTTGGCTTTTGTTTTGGAGTAGAAAATGCAATTGAAATCTCCTTTAGAACGATTGAAGAAAATCCGGATAAAAAAATTTATTTATTGAGCGAAATGATTCACAATCCGCAGGTAAATGATGATCTCAGAAGTAGGGGAGTGGAGTTTTTGATGGACACAAAAGGCAATCAGCAAATTCCCTTTGAACAGCTTTCTCCCGGTGATATTGTGATCGTTCCTGCATTTGGAACCACCTTGCAAATACAACAAAAATTATTGGAATCAGGTGTAGAAATAGAGCAATATAATACGACCTGTCCGTTTGTAGAAAAAGTTTGGAACCGTGCGCAGGCAATTGCAAAAAATAATTATACAGTAATTGTTCATGGCAAACCGCAACATGAAGAAACACGTGCAACTTTTAGTCATAGTGCGGTTCATTCACCTACCGTTGTGGTAAAAGACATGAAGGAAGCAATAAAGCTTGGTACGTATATTTCAGGTGCTAATGATCCTGAAAAATTTTATTCCGATTTTGCCGGACAATATTCTGAAGGTTTTAAAATTGAAAGTCATCTTCAAAGAATTGGTGTAGTAAATCAAACCACCATGCTTGCCAGCGACACACAAGCTATCGCCGAGTTTTTAAAAGAAACGATGATAAAAAAATATGAACTTACTGAGGCAAATATTGCAGAAAGATTTGCAGACACAAGAGATACTCTTTGCTATGCGACCAATGATAACCAGGGGGCAGTGTATGCGCTATTAGATACGCCCGCAGATCTTGCGATTGTCCTCGGCGGGTATAATAGTTCCAATACATCTCATCTCGTAGAATTGTGCGAAGTGAAACTGCCTACTTATTTTATCGGTTCTGAAAAAGAAATTATTTCTTCAAAAGAAATCAGGCATTTTAAAATGCATGAAAAACAAGAGGTAACAAGCCTTTCGTATTTGCCTGAAAAAAAACCTGTCAAAATATTAATAACAAGTGGTGCAAGTTGCCCGGATGCTTTAGTTGAAGGTGTAATAAGAAAAATTACCGGATTTTTTAATTGTAATAAAACGATTGAAGATGTCACAAAAGAGTTTTCAACTGTTTTGCAAAACCGTGAAAAAGTGCTGGCTTAATAAACAGGAATTCAACTTATTTGTTGCTTTATTGCCGCAGTCGATTACAGTAAAGAAAGAAATAAGTGTAAATGAATATTATTAAACAATTAATGCGCAGCTGAAATAAAGGCCGGCTGCAAAGGAATCGAAAAATAAAATGTGGTTCCTTTATTTTCCTCGCTTTCTACCCACACATCGCCTTTATGCGCATGAATAATTTGTTTGCATAAATAAAGGCCAAGTCCAATTCCTTCTATCTTTCGTGTTTTTTTTACCCTGAAAAACCTTTCAAAAATATAAGGCAAAGATTCTTTGGAAATTCCAATGCCTTTATCGTTTACAGCCACTGTTACTGATTGATTATTACGATTCACTTCGAGCGTTACCTCTTTATTTTCATTAGAATATTTTATGGCGTTGCTCAGGTAATTGGTAATGACCTGTATGATCCTGTAACGGTCACCAGCAACCGAAAAATTGGTATCGCCCTTTACAATGATGCGGAAAGATGGATGTAAGGATTCCGTCGTCTCTATGGCTTCTTTTACCATGTTTCCAAAATCAAATCTGGAGATTTCCAACTGAAAAACACCCGAATGTATTTTCGTTGATTCTGATAATCCACTGATCATTTTATTCATTCGCTGCACACTACGTTCAAAACGCTCCAGGATGCTTTTTACCTGCGATAAATCATTCTCTTTTATCGCCTCTGTCATTAGTTCATTTGATAATAAAAGATTGGTCAGTGGATTGCGCAGTTCGTGAGTTACAAAGCCAAGTGTATCTTCTCTTTCTTTTTCCATCTCTTTAGACATCGTAATATCGTGAATGACGAGCAAAAAGCGATTGTTACTGGAATTGATCAACGGAGTACAGGTAACTTCAAAAACTTTTTTATTACCCGGTAAAGTTTCAATTTCAATTTCTTTATTTGAAATGGCTGTTTGTAGTTTAATCGCTTGCTGCAATCCATTCATGAGCCGCTCATCAGGATCATATTGTTTTAAAAAATCAATAAAATTTAAATCAGGAAATCCCGATTCCTTTTTTCGTGTCAGTCTTAAAAAGGCATCATTTGCTTTTATTACGTTCATCTTTTCGTCTAACACAATTACCGCATCTCTGATTGTTGCCAGTACATTTTCATTAAAATTATCCAACACCCTGAAAGAAATTTCAGCAGCCTTTTGTACATGAATATTTTCCACTACTTTAAAAATGAAAGGATTCTGATTTCCACTTTCAATCAAAAGCGATTCACCTGAAACCCAGGTAGCTATTTTATTTTTATTAATCAGGTAGTTGTTATCATTAGACTGGCCTGTTTGAAGCACTCTTCCAATTTCTTTCTCCGGTACCTGTTTTTGTTGATCTTCGATTGTAAATAAGACAGCAAAATTTTTTCCGGCAAGATCTTTTTCTGTGTATCCGAAATGA
>DATILZ010000621.1:0-5092 GCA_035475995.1 Hanamia sp.
GAAAATTAATATTACGGATTTTCATGTTGTCAAAAATCAGAATAAAATAGACATTAACTGGTCAACTGATAAAACAGTTAGTACCAATTATTTTGAAGTTGAAAAAAGTAATGATGGTAAACATTTCAAAACTGTAGCGTATGTATTAGGGGCGGACCCTACCAAAACGAATTGTGATTGTTATGGATGTTTTGACAAGATAAGTACCAATGCTAAAGAATCTTATTATCGCTTAAAGCACGTTGACACTAACGGATCAGTTGAATTCAGTGAAGTGAAAATGATTGCTTTCAAATAAAAATATAAAAGTTGTTTTCTTTGGGGGTTACAGAACCACTTTGGTTCTTAACAAACGCCGCATGTCTATGCGGCTTTTTTTTTGAAAAACATTTTCTGTTCAGTAAACGAACAAACAAGCTTTATTATTGTTTACTTGTGTAAAAACAATGTGAAGTGATGCAGGTAAACATCAAACGGTTTGTTTCAAATTCTTTTTCCTGTCTTTTTAAAAAGTAAAATCCGGAAGGAATTTTTTTCAAAAATAGTTTTAGAAGAATGCAATAATCAATTGTAAAATTGTAATTTTCAAAAATTGTAATTTCAAAAAATAGCGAAATGGTAAATGAGATTTTTAATTTTGATTTTAAAGTTTATGATTCAATAGATGAATTAAATAATGAAGATGCTGAACTGCTTAGAGAGGCGCGAAAAGTAACGCAATTTGCTTATGTCCCTTATTCAAATTTCAGGGTTGGTGCGTTTGCAAAATTAGTAAATGGTGAAACGGTAAGTGGAACGAACCAGGAAAATGCTTCTTATCCCGCAGGAATTTGTGCAGAAAGAACTTTGATGTCTGTCGCCTCGACGTTATTTCCAAATGTTGGCATTGAAACGATTGCAATTTCCTATGATAATTTAAATGGCAAAAGCAACAGGCCTATCAGTCCGTGCGGAATTTGTCGCCAGTCTTTTGCAGAATTTCAGCAAAGAACACAACATCCAATCAGGGTAATACTAAGTGGAATGGAAGGAAAGGTACAAGTAATCGAAAATGCATCAAACCTGCTACCATTCTTATTTAGCGCCGACGATATGAAGTGAAATAACCATTATTCCCTATCAAATTTTCAAAAAGAGGAATCGTTCTTAAAAGTTTGTTTGCTGAATATCAATAATTCAATAATTGATTAATTCAATAATTAAACATCCAACACCTTCAGGCTCTCTTTGATAATTTCCACACATTTCAAAATCTGTTCTTTGGTAATAATTAAGGGGGGGGCAAAACGAATAATATCACCATGTGTTTGCTTGGCTAACAAGCCATTCTCTTTTAATTCAAGGCACAAATTCCACGCTGCATCTTTGTCTTGATGATCAATAATAATGGCATTCAGTAACCCTTTGCCACGTATTTTTAGAATATGTGGTGAGTTGATTCTTTGCAATTCTTGCCGGAATAATTTCCCAAGATTTTCAGCATTTTCAGCCATGTTTTCTTCCTTCAATACTTGTAACGCTGTAATCGCTACTTTACATGCTAAAGGATTTCCACCATAAGTGCTTCCATGTTCGCCCGGTTTTATCGTAAGCATAATCTCATCATCAGCAAGTACTGCGCTTACAGGCATTGCTCCACCGCTCAAAGCTTTTCCGAGGATTAAAATATCAGGTCTGACATCTTCGTGATCACAACATAGCATTTTTCCTGTTCTGCACAATCCTGTTTGAATTTCATCTGCAATAAATAACACATTGGCATCAGCACAATATTGTTTTGCTTTGGATAAATATCCTTCATCCGGAACATTTACACCGGCTTCGCCCTGGATGGGTTCTACTAAAAAGCCGGCAACATTTCTGTCTTTTAAAGCTTCTGCAAGCGCAGGAAGATCATTGTATGGAATTACTTCAAAACCCGTTATGTACGGACCGAAATCTTTCTTTGCATCAGGGTCGGTACTAAATGAAATAATGGCTAAAGTTCTTCCATGAAAATTACCGTTGCATACAATAATCTTTGCTTTATTTTCTTCTACTTTTTTTACTTTATATGCCCAATGGCGGCAAAGCTTTAAAGCAGTTTCTACTGCTTCAGCGCCTGTGTTCATCGGCAATACTTTATCATAGCCAAAATAGCGTGTAATAAATTCAGTAAAAAGAGAAAGCTCTTCGCTGTGAAAAGCACGACTGGTAAGGGTTAGCTTTTGCGCCTGATCTATGAGTGATTGAATAATTTTCGGATGGCAATGGCCCTGGTTTACAGCAGAATAAGCACTCAGGAAATCATAATATTTTTTGCCATCAACATCCCAAACAAATACCCCTTTTCCTTCTCGGAGAACAACAGGAAGCGGATGATAATTATGAGCGCCAAATTCATTTTCGAGATCTATAAAATACGTGGTTTGGGATGCGGTTGATTGTGCTGACATAAATACAAATTGAGAATTAGGAAATAAAAACGAAGAAAGATTTTAGAATGGGCAATATGGTTAGATCTTGTGATCTAAGAAATCCAGATTTTTCGCGAGGAAAGATTGTATGTAAGAAGTGTGAGCCAATTTTTTATTTTATGAAGCAAAGGTATTAAAAACGAAGAAATTACCTCTGATAATTTTTTTTTTAATGGATAGGTCTTCTTATAAAAAAACAGAATCTGCATTTTTAACAGGAATATTAATTGCATGTTTTTTTATCTCATTCACAAATGGATCTTCTTCAAATTCTTTTAGTGGGTACAAATGCAATTGCATTTGGGGTAAGCGTTTTGTAAACTGAATCATCTTAATGTTTTCAAAAGGATTATCACTGAATTGTTTTGAAAAAACAGCTAAATCAATATCGCTGTATTCATGAGCGTTTCCTTTGGCATAACTGCCAAATAGCAATATTTTCTCTATAATTAAATTATTTGCATTAGTACTTTCTACAAATTCTTGTACCGCTTTTAAGATAGCTTGCCGAGTAAGCATTGTTTTAATTTTTTTGCCTCATTTAGTAACTCATCTGTATAGGCTTGTGTAGTATATTTGAATATAAGCTGTTTGTAATCAGGGTAGCTTCCTTCAATCTGATACTTCTGTCCCATCTATAAAAAAACTTTCTTCTTTATTTGGTAAAAATGAAGTGTCAGCTAATAGATGTTTAATGTCGTGAATTCTGGGTGGATAGTTACTGTTTGGATTTTCCTTTACCCATAACGCTCTGCTAAGTTTTTCTAAAGATAGATGCACGCAAAAAAGACAAAAAACGAAATCTTTTCTTTCATACATAAACAACGCTCTTTCCCAATCTTGTTCTGATGTGGTAACCCAATAACTGATATGGTCATTCTTTGAAAGCATATTGTAAAATTAATTTTTTTTCTACTAATGCTGATTTAAAGATTGTAAATCCATTTATAAAAATACTTTTTTTCAACCGGATAATTTATCTCTTCATCTTTATTAAAAATACCAAAAACAGTACTTCCGGTGCCGGTCATAGAAGCATAAAGCGCATTATGGTTGTATAAATTTTCTTTGATTTTTTTAATAGCAGGATGTTTCAAAAAAACAATTTCTTCAAAATCATTTTTTAAATCATTTTTCCACGTTTCAATAGGTTGTTGGATAATTTCTCTGATTCTTTTCAAAGGAATTCGCGGTGTTATTTGTTGAAATAATTCTTTTGTACTCACATGAATTCCGGGATTAATGAGCAAAATTTTATAATCAGAAAGTGAAAGATTTATTGGTTCCATTTTTTCTCCACGGCCAGTTGCGAAGCAGGGTTTATTGAATAAAAAAAAAGAACAATCGCTACCCAACAGGGATGCATACACGAAAAGTTGTTGCGCGGAAATATGCAGGTTATATTTCTCATTCACCAGGGATAAAGTAAAGGCAGCATCTGCAGAACCACCCCCCAGCCCGGCTCCCATTGGAATTACTTTATGAAGATGGATTTTTATATTTGGTAATTGCGGAAAATCTTTTTTTAATAAATGATAAGCTTTAATACATAAATTATTTTCATTTCCATCAACAGTAATTCCGGTATTGATCAATTCTGTTTTTTGTCCGGATGAAATAATTTCTAAAATATCTGTAAATGGAATAGGAAAAAAAACGGTTTCTATGTCATGATAATCATCTTGCCGCTTTTGAAGAATATTAAGCCCGAGATTGATTTTGCAATTGGGAAATGTTACCATGAGGTGTCAGGTATCAGGCATGGGGTATTAGCTTCCTTTCCTTCTGTTAATTTCGTCTCTGATAGAAGCGGCTTTGATATAATCTTCGTGAATCAGTACTTCGTTCAGCAACGTTTCTAATTCCAGCAAGGACATTTTTTTTAGATCTTCATTTCCTTCGTCCGTATGCGAAACGACCACTTTTTTCTTTTTATCATCTTCTTCCATCAGGATTCCGGCGCTTTCCAAAATATTATCGTAAGTATAAATAGGACAACCAAATCTCACCGCCAGTGCAACTGCATCAGAAGTGCGTGAATCAATTTCAACGGTATCTTTATCTGAAGAACAAATCAATTTAGAATAAAAAATTCCTTCCTGTAGATCGTTAATAATTATTTCATGCAGGTCAACATTAAAAGCGGTCATGAAATTTTTCATCAGGTCGTGAGTAAGAGGCCGACTTGGCTGCATGCGTTCGAGCGCTACGGCAATTGCCTGTGCTTCGAATCCACCAATTACAATCGGTAGTCTGCGTAATCCATTTACTTCACCCAAAACGACCGCATACGAATGGGTTTGAGTAATACTGTGAGAAAGCGCCACAATTTCCAATTCTATTTTCTTCATTATAACTCAATCCGCTTCCGCGGAATTTTATTTGTGAAAAACAAATATAAAACTAAACGGCTTTTTTTGAACGTTTGATTTTTGCTAACTGATTCCTTTTAATTTTTTTACGGCTTCAGTAATTTTTGGAACCACTTCAAAAGCATCGCCGACAATCCCGTAATCTGCCGCTTTAAAAAACGGTGCTTCCGGATCTTTATTGATTACAACGATCGTTTTGCTTCTGTTTACACCGGCCAGATGTTGAATAGCACCGGAAATTCCAATGGCGAAATATAAATTTGG
>DATILZ010000622.1:0-1866 GCA_035475995.1 Hanamia sp.
TTTTAATATTGATGAAATAAAAACAAATAGCCATTAAACTGTGTGGTTCCAAATGAAAAAGTGACAGGTTCTCCAACTGCTTTCGAAAAGCATTCTAGTATAATCGCAGAAAAATAAAAATTGGTTGCCGGAAAATGTAAAGTCAGAAAAAAATGACGAATGAGAAGTAAGATCAGAAAAAGAATAAATAATCGGAATTTTAATTTTCTTGAATTCAACCGGCTTGCTGAATGTTTTTGTTATAAAAAAAGGCGCAGGCGGGAAGCCTGCACCAGTGTGGAAAAACCTACGCCCGTTTTGAAGAAAAGCAATTTAAATTAAGGCAATAATTGCCACAACAGCGGCCTGGGCAGCAGCTATTGCTGTAATGGTATGTTTAAAACTGAAAAGGAAAGTATCGGGGAAATTTGCCATGATTTTTAAATAAGACCTAAAGATGAATGCAACAGTTGAGAGAGTAAATCTAACAGCACTTTTATCATTAAACAATTATAATTTGTACCATTATTTAGTAATCGAAAAGGTCATTAAACGCTGTATTTCTGCAATCATTCTTTAATTTTAGCTTATATCGAATCAAACAAAAATGAGGTGAATTTAGTATTCGCTTAGAAATGCTACTACTGCTGATTTTAAAAAACTCTATGAGCGTTCATCAATATTATAAAAGGAGTGGAAAAAAATCTCCATTCGCTGTCTTTGTTCATTTTATAGTATAAAAATTGATGGGGCTTGCCAGGCAGGAATAAATGGCAAATATATTTTTAAAATAAATTTGGAAACCAACTTATTTAATTTATTTTTGATTCCGTATTCTTAAAACTGCTTTCCTTTTTAAAATCCTTTATCTATCAAAAATAGCCTTTCGCTTATTTTCTGCATTTCACAATTATTTTGTTGAGGTTTAACCGTACTTACTATTATTACCTGATAACTATTCTTTTTTCTTTTTCCACTCCTATTCATCAACCATAAGATTTCCATCCTATGGGTCCATGTCACCTTCATCTTTAAAATAAAACAAAATGACAACAATTAAACTCTCAGGCAAGTGGCGCCAGCGTCCCTTGCTTTTTCGCTTTTTAGCAACGTTGTATTTCCTGACAACGTTTTCAAACTCGTCCGTTTTTTCACAAGCAAATTGTGGCTCGATTGAATGTACGTCAAATGATGTAAGAGTGGTGAGTGCGTATATTTCGGGGCCTGCCAATTCACCGATTGATTGTGGAACCGCTACCCCGTTTGCCGATGCAGAATTGCATCTGATCGTTAGTTCAAACACTCAAAGAATCGGCGCTTCAATTGTCGGGAAATTGAACATTCTGGGGTTGAATGGTACCAGTGTTGACCTTGCGCATTGTTTTTCAGGTATAACGCTGAACAATGGCAGTAATAATAATCTTGTTTATCAGCTCGGAACTGCTTTATCAAACCTGAAATGCCCACAAAGTTTTTCTCTGACTGATTTGTTTATTTCCTGGGGCACCGGAAATACCAATTTCTGTACAAGTGAATTAGCACAATGTCCTGCAACTCCAGCGAAATGCAGATTTAAAGCGGATGAAACAATTCCTGTAAGTGTAAAATTAGACGTTGATTTTACCTTCGTTCCCGGGGTCTGCGATCTTGGTGGCAATTCACTGTCGGTTGATTTTACTCCTGTAATTACCGCAACAGGACTTACTGCGCCATTCACCTATTCATGGAATTTTGGAGATAATACTGCTAATAATACCGGCACAGTCAATGACCTTTCTTCTATTACTGCTGTTTCCCACACTTATCAAAGCGACGGAACATATCAGGTTACATTAACAATTACTGACAATGTTGGTAATACCAAAACCGGAATTAACTCAATAATAT
>DATILZ010000623.1:0-2616 GCA_035475995.1 Hanamia sp.
AAATTTTAATTTGTTTGTTGTATCTGTTTGTTTTATTTGCAAGAAATATCATTAAGAATTCCAAAAAATATTCTTTGAAATTTTTCTTCTTCTGATGAAGATCGGGATGATGATGTACTTCCATTTTTGTTTTGATTTCAGTTTTAATTTTTAGTAATCAACAAACATTTATTATCAAATCTTATTTTACTAAGAAAAAAAATTCATTTTTCTTTCAATATCACATTTTCAATGATTCCCCCTTCAAAAAAAATTTGTTCATGATCAGTTTTAGGGTCAAACAAAGCAGAAGTATACATGACATTTTGATTGAAATTAAATACAATTGTGACAAAATTTGAATTTCCTCTCATCTTAAAGTTCATCATATACATTTTGTCTCCGATTTTTCGCGATAAATATTTTTCATTTCCTGTAGAATCCTTGTCTGGTCCGGCTATCCATTTCCAATTGAATAGTCCATTAGCAAATTCAACATGAACCCCACTTCCATTTTGATAATAATAGTTCATAGAAGTTCCGTCTAATAAATGTTCATTGCTTTTGTCCTGTGCTACTGATGAAAGTGATAGTAGAAATAATGTGTAAATCAATAATAGAGTCTGTCTCATGATTTTTAAAATTTAATTTGTTGAATCTATCTGGTTGTTTCATTTGAAAGAAATATCATTAAGAATTCCAAAAAATATTCTTTAAACTTTTCTTTTTATATTGAAGATCTGAATGGTGATGTACTTCCATTTTGTTTATTTTATCTGCTGTTATTTAATATTGTATTCACTTCTTAATGTTTCTAATAACTCATGATTAGATTTTACATACTGGTTATATAATATCAGTCGAAATCCCCTTATAATAACGAGGTATTCAGAAGCAAGGTTAGCGGCTTTCTGTCGGTTAAATTCCGCAGCATTTATTATCCTGGGTTTTTTGATGGTATTCAAATCAAGTTTTTTAAACCATGCTTCTACATATGGATTATGCAGTTTTTGCTCGGCCATCTCCGCTAATGCTTCAAACCATTTGTAGTCATAATGGGCAATTACAAATGCACGCATTTTTGATTCCCTGAACGTTTCTTCTTCATTGTTTCCTTCTCTTAAATTAGCAATATCAACGCTGATATTAGCTATTTCTTCCTGCAATTTGTTGCTTTTAAAATACCGTAAGGCACCTGAATTTGTAAGCTGGTTCAAAATGCCGTCTTTCGGTTGAAAGATTATCGTTAATGTACTGATGTAAGTTGAAGTAAAAGCGGGATAGAAATCCGGAGAAAGATTTACGAGATCGCTATCCTGAATGTATTGCACAAAATATTTTATATAATCTTCCTTTTCCAGTCTTCCCAATATTTTTTGATGAATAATAATTGAGTCAGAATAAACATCTTTATATAAACTCTTTGCCAATTCTTTTGCCTGAGTTTTTTCAGAAATATGCTCCCTTACATTCTCGGCAATAAAACCAAGCGTAACCGCCAGAAATATCATTAAGAATTCCAAAAAATATTCTTTAAAATTCTTCTTCTTATGATGAAGATCAGGATGGTGATGTACTTCCATTTGTTTTGTTTTATAGTTTTAGTTTATCGTTACCAGTAACAGAACGGCTATGAATAAACATAAACACGATTTTTTTACTGCTGTTTGTTTGCTTTCAGTGAAACAAATAATTCTGCTTTCAGCATCCACTTACCATTTCGTTTAATCCACATGGCAGCATAGTTACCGCCTTTGCTATAAGAATGAATACCAATCCACTTTCCACGTTCCCACGCCAGCGTATCATTATCACTCACTACAATTTCATTGGGATTGCGTACATAAGAAACCTTTGCACTGTTTTTAAATAAGGTTTTCCATGAGGCCACAATGCTGTCCTTTCCTGTTTGATAAACACCGCGACCAATAATTTGTACAAAATCATCCAGCCAGTATTTTGCTATTCCATCCACATCATGCGTTGCAATGGCATCGTTTGATGCTGCCCGGTAAGATTTAATGGTTGCAATATCATGGCTGTGCATGTTTTGAGCGCTGGCTAAATGGAAAAATACCATCAGCAAAAAAATAAGAAGTAATTTCATATCTGTATGTTTTAATTGAATATTATTAAGAATTCAAGAAGATATTCTTTGAAATTTTTCTACTTATGATGAAGATCGGGATGTACTTCCATTAATAGTTTTTTAGTGATTTATTTATTCAACATTTTGTTCAACATTGCTATTAATGCCTCATTTGTTTTATTTAATCTTGTATGCTTTTTGTATTGCCTGCATTGTTTCTGTTACTTCTTTAATAAAAATTTCATAATCATCTATTATTCCTGTACGCAGATAAAAACTGTATTTATGCAACTTGTCGTCGTATAATATTATTGCGTTTTTGTTCTGCCGGTTTACAACGGCCGTCGTCGGCACATCTGATAATTGTAGCTTCGTAAACAACGGGTCTTCGAAGGCTATTTTCCCGGCCTGGTAATCAGTGTTTCCATCAAGAAACGCATAAGAAGCAATGTCAATATCGTTTTGCATGGATTGCATTTCATCAATAACGGGCGAAAAAAGTTTGTAATTACCTTCCAGATTGCTTATTGCATTCACGGCTTCTTTTT
>DATILZ010000624.1:0-7123 GCA_035475995.1 Hanamia sp.
AAGGATATATCCAAAGCAGATTGGAAGGAACGCCTCTTGCTCACTTAACGGAAAGGCAAAATTTCATGGATCTTGATTTTATTTTAAACGGTCATCATTACATTCCTAGAAAAGAAACCGAACTTTTAGCCAAAACAGCCATTGATACTATTTTAAGTAATTATAGCAAAAAGCGAAAAGTTACGGTTCTTGATTTATGTACCGGAATTGGAACAATTGCTCTTGCCATTGCACATTATTGCAAAAATACAATTGTTTTTGGGTCTGATATATACAAACCAGCCATTGATGCTGCTGAAATAAATGCAAAGCAATTTTCTCTGGATGATCGGGTAACTTTTTTTAATGCTAATATGTTTGATCCATTTGAATCGCTTGCCTTAAAAGAAAAAATTAATGTCATTGTTAGCGCTCCTCCGTACATTTCAACTTCAAAAGTAAAAAAAATGACCGCTGAAATCGCGGACCATGAGCCGAAAGAAGCATTTGACGGAGGCCCGTTTGGGCTTTCAATATTCCTTATTCTCATTTCAGTCGCACCGGAGTATTTGATAATGAATGGATATTTAATCATCGAATGCGGATTAGGACAAGGCGAATTTCTTGCTGATCGAATCGAAGCAAATGAACATTATGGCCGGGTAGTTAAAATTTACGATGATGATGGTAATATCCGGGTGTTAAAAGCAAAAAAAGTCAGTTAAGATAATTAATTGGAGTAAGGATCAGGATTAAGGAGTAAGGATCAGGATTAAATGGTAAAGAGTTTAAAGCATGAATTCACTATTACTTTTCAATCAATTAAAAACGATTTAAGTGTAAATCTTCACTTTCTGTCTGATAAACCGGAAGAATCTGTTGAATCAACCTTAAAAGCAGGTCGGCTTGCAGCTTCCTGAAGCCGGGGTTTCGGGAAAGGAAGCGATGAAAAGATCGTTGCGTGAATTTACTCCCCACGGGGTAAATTAGTGAGTTTTTTAAGAGCGGTTGGAACGTTCTCAGCGATCTAAAGCATTAAATTTGACAATCGTTCAGGCCGTCAAAGACCAGCGTCCCGACCGGATAAAATCATTCACTATTTTGTTCGTTATGCAATATAACAGAAAAACAAATAGAAATTTTAAACGAAATAATAGAATGTACTCCTACACAAAAATCGCTTCTGATTGTATTAAACGAAATAGTCAATTTAACTTATTTGGCTGTTTGTTGTGATTTTGTATCCTTTTCTGAGGAAGTTTTTATTAGAACCTCATGTAATAAAAAGTAGAAATACCGGTATAAAAAGCATAAATCAACACAGTAAGGGCACCATAACCCAGCCATTGAATCCATTCGGGTTGTATTAAATAAACCGCTAATAAATTTTTTCCTTTCTCATTGTAGATTTCAACAATAAAAAGCAGTATAAAACAAAACAAGGCAAACAGAAATTCACCTTTATTATTTATAAAGGCAATTCCAGTTGAATTAAATTGAATTCCCCTAAATAAATGAGTTAACAAATAGCAAGAATCGCCAATTGAGTCAGAAAAGAAAAAAACCATCGAAACACACATAAAAAGAAAAACAATAATTCTGCTTACAGTATTTACTGTGCTCTTTTTAAATTTTGAAGCAATTTTTAAGCGTTTTCTTTTTGTATAAAATTCATAAACGATCGCCATTCCCTGCAGAAGGCCAAGAATTACAAAAGTCCATCTGGCTCCATGCCAAATGCCCACAATAAAAAAAGTAAGAAAAATTCCAACAATCACTGCATTATTTCCAAATCTTCTAAATTTAACAATAAACGGATTATAAATAAAATCGTTGCACCAGGAGGATAATGAAATATGCCATCTTCGCCAGAAATCAGATATATTTTTTGCAAGAAACGGACGGTTAAAATTATTAATCAGGTTTATTCCAAAAATTTTTGAAATGCCTAAAGCCATATTTGTATAACCCGAAAAATCACAATAAATATAGACCGTTTGAACAATGAATACAATCAGAAGGGAAATGCCGGTAAAGTGATGAACATTGCCATAAACCTTAGACACCGCTCCATATAAATTATCGGCAATTACAATTTTTTTAAATAAACCCCATACAAATAACCGTACTCCCCTGGCAACATTGTTTTTATCAAAGTTTACCGGATTATGTAATTGTGGAAAAAAATGATTGGATCGCTCTACAGGGCCTGCTAAAAATTTGGGGAAAAATAATAAATAAGTAGCAAAGGCAGCAAAGTTATGTTCTGCTTTTTCGCTTCCACGATCTATTCTGATGAGATATCCAAGAGATTGAAAAGTATAATAGGAAATTCCAAGCGGAATCATTACTGTAAAATAAGGAGTTTTTGCATAGATACCAGAGTCGAAAAATAATGCGTTTATTTCATTCAGGTAATCATTAAAGTATTTAAATATTGCAAGAATGCAGATGTCTGACAAGATCGCAATCCAAAATAATTTATTTTTTAAAGCCAGTTTATTGTCATATTTTTCCAGTATAATTCCCCAGAAATAATTTACTATTGTAAATAATAAAGAGAAAAAAGCCACTCCAATGGAAAACCATGCAATAAAAACCAAACTGGTAAAGAATAATACGTAAATTTTGTATGTGTTTGATACAAGAAAATATGTTACAATTACCACCAGCAAAAAAATCAAATATCCGAAAGAAAGGAGCATCATAACGAGCTAATTTTGCGGTAAATATATTTTAACTTCTGCTTTTAAAAAGAAATTAAAAATATTTCGTTGCAAAAAGTGTTCAACTATTTCTTATTATTCTCCAAATCCAAAAGGAAATCCATTCCTGAAATTATTAAAAAAAAAAATAAAACTGTATAAAAATACTGAGATAATGGAAGAAATTAAAAGCAAAATCAGGCAGTATATTTTAGAAACCGCTTATGTTTCGCCCGATTTAGTAAAAGATGATTCTTTAATTTTTATGGAAGGCATTTTTGATTCGATGGGATTCCTCTTGCTTATCAATTTTATTGAAGAAGGTTTTGGTATCAAAGCCAAAGATTCAGAATTGCTTGAAGACAATTTTGAGTCAATTGATGCTATCAGCAAATTTGTTGCCGGCAAAGTATTAGAAGCCGCTTAATTATGTGTGGCATTGCCGGACGATATCGTTTTCATCCCTCCACTTCAGACACTGAAACACAATCAGACATCAAAAAAATGTTGTCTGTTATACGACACAGAGGTCCTGATGAAAGTGGAATTTATGTGGATGAAAAAGTAGGATTAGGCAGTGTACGTCTAAGCATTATTGATATTTCTTCGGGGCAGCAACCGATGTGTGATGCATCAGGAGAATACTGGATCGTTTATAACGGAGAGATTTTTAATTACCTGGAATTAAGAAAGGAAATTGAAAAGAAGGGAATAAGTTTAAAGACCAATTGCGATACTGAAGTGGTTGTTCAGATGTATGCACTTTATGGCGCCCACTGTCTTCAATATTTCAATGGCCAATTTGCTTTTTGCATTTGGAATGAAAAGAAACAGGAGCTATTTTTAGCACGTGACAGGATGGGAATTCGTCCCTTATTTTATTGGAAAGATTCCAGTTCTTTTGCATTTTGTTCGGAAATAAAGGGTTTGTTTACCCTAAAAGAAATTGAAAGATCAATTAATCTTAAAGGCATTGCCCAAATATTTACTTTCTGGACTACCATTTCTCCAAATACACCGTTTGAAAATATTCATGAATTGCCTCCCGGACATTTCATGGTTGTAAAGCCGGCATCCATTAAAATTGAAAAATATTGGACCCTTGATTTCCCAGTTGATCATAATTATTATCCGGGAAATTTAAATGCGGCAGTAGAAGAATTTAGAGATTTGCTAAAGGACGCAGTAAGAATCCGTCTTCGTGCTGATGTTCAGGTAGCGGCATATTTAAGTGGCGGACTTGATTCCAGTATAATTACGTCTTTGATAAAGGAGATCAATCCCGGTATTCTCAATACTTTTTCAATTGGATTTAAAGATAAAACGTTTGATGAATCTGCTTATCAAATGGAGGCAGTAAAATATTTTAATACCAATCATTCGGCTTTTGAATGTACTTCTGAAGAAATTGCAGAACAATTTACAAATACCATCTGGCACACAGAATTTCCAATACTGCGAACCGCTCCAACGCCCATGTTTCTTTTGTCAAAAAAGGTCAGGGAAAGAAATATTAAAGTAGTAATGACCGGTGAGGGATCAGATGAGATTCTTGCAGGATACGATATTTTTAAAGAAGCTAAAATCAGGAGATTTTGGGCAAAAGAACCTTCTTCAATGATGCGGCCTAAGCTTTTATCAAAGCTATATCCATATCTTCCGATGCTTAAAGGCGGAGGCAACCTGGGCGCGAAAATGTTTTTTGGCTACAAACTGACTGAGACATCAGATCCACTTTATTCTCATTTACTCAGATGGCATAATACTTCCAGGATAAAAAATTTTTTCTCAGATGAAATGACTGAACAATTGAAGGGTTATGATGCTTTAGAAGAAATTTCAGAAAAGCTTCCAAAACAATTTTCCAACTGGAGTGAATTAGCTCAATCACAATATCTGGAGACTACTATTTTTATGTCCGGATATCTACTTTCTTCCCAAGGAGATCGGATGGCAATGGGCAATTCCGTTGAAGGCCGTTATCCTTTTTTAGATTACAGGGTAGTGGAATTTTGCTCCAAACTCCCCGATAATTTTAAACTGAATGGCTTGAATGAAAAGTTCCTTCTAAAGAAAATGAGTGCAGGAAAAATTCCTGAATCAATAACCAAAAGAGTAAAGCAACCATACAGAGCGCCAATCTCAACCGCTTTTTTTAATTCCCATACGGTCCCCTTTATTACAGATATTTTATCTGAAAATTCAATCAAATCCTTTGGTTTATTTAATCCGCAGAAGGTAAGTTCATTAATCAATAAAGTAAAACTTCAAAAAAATGTATCCGAAGTTGATCAAATGGCCATCACAGGAATTCTATCAACTCAATTGCTTGAGAAAAAATTTACAACTGAAGACACAATCTGTCACACCGATTTTCCGTTGAGTACAAGAATCATTAAAAAATCACCATCTGATGATTCCATTTTAGTATAAGAACCAGATGAAATTTTTTCACAGGAATTAATACTTTAAATAAATCTTTTAATTGTGAGCGCTTTTTTATAATTTAGACTTTTATGTGTGGAATCACAGGCATCATAAATAAAACCGGCCAAAACGTAAATTACCATTTTCTCGAAAAAATGGCCAACACCATCCATCATCGCGGTCCTGATGAAAATGGTGTAATGATCGATGGGCCGATTGGATTCTTTCATAAAAGGCTTTCTATCATTGATATTGAATGTGGCAAACAGCCCATGACCTTTAATAATTGCACTATTGTTTACAATGGTGAGATTTATAATTACATCGAACTTCGTGAAGAATTAAAAAAGAAAGGGCATGCTTTTCAAACTTCATCAGATACCGAGGTGATTCTCCATATGTATGCAGAATATGGAAATGAATTTGTGAATCTTCTAAATGGAATGTTTGCTTTTATTATTTATGATAAAAATGAACACAAACTATTCATAGCGCGTGATCATTTTGGTATCAAACCCCTGTATTGGTATTATAACCAGGAAATAATTGCATTTGGAAGTGAAATAAAAGCTTTACTGGCACACCCGCAAATTGAAGCAGAAGCAGACCCTGATAATTTGTATGAATACCTCACTTTTCAATTCATCATGGGCGAAGGAACCATGTTTAAAAACATTCATAAAATCCTTCCGGGCCATTGGATGTCAATTGATTTGCAAACGTGGGATATCAAACAAATCAGATATTGGGAACCTAATTTTAAATTAGACCAATACCATACAGAAGAGTATTTTATCCTAGAACTCAAAAAGATTCTAAGGCAAACTATTTCCCAGCAATTACGCAGCGATGTTCCGATTGGTACTTATTTAAGCGGAGGCATTGATTCGTCGCTGGTAACGATTGGAGCTTCCAAATTTTTGGATAAACAACTTAAATCTTTTAGTGGTGCTTTCCAGGAAGGCCCGGAGTTTAATGAACTGCAATATGCCCGCATTGCCGCTCAAAGTGCAAATGCCGAGTTGTTTGAAGTGTTTCCGACCGAACAGGAATTTATTGATATTCTTCCAACATTAATTTATTACCTCGATGAACCGGTTGCCGGCCCAGGGCTTTTTCCTCAATATATTGTTTCGAAGCTGGCCTCACAGCATGTAAAAGTGATTCTTGGAGGACAAGGTGGTGACGAAATATTTGGCGGATATACAAGATACCTCGTTGCATACCTGGAACAGGCATTAAAAGGGGCGATCAATGAGTCAAATGAAGAGGATGAACATATTGTTTCGTTAGAATCTATTCTTCCAAATCTGCCATCATTGAAACAATATCTTCCAATGATGAAAAGTTTTCTGAAAGAAGGTGTTTTTGAACCAATGGACAGAAGATATTTCAACCTGATAGACCGGATGGGATCAACCAGTGAATATTTTCAGCAAGGATTTATGAAAGAATGCAAACACGAGGCAATTTTCCAAAAGTTTTCAATGTATTTCAATAACCCGGATACCAAAAGCTATTTTAATAAAATGACACATTTTGATATGCTGGGTAGCTTGCCGGGTTTATTGCAGGTGGAAGATCGTGTAAGCATGTCCGTTTCCATTGAATCGCGCGTTCCGCTTTTAGATAAAAGAATTGTTGACCTTATTTCGAGAATGCCGGCTGGAATGAAATTCAAAGGAGGAGAAATGAAATATTTATTGAAAAAAACAATAAAAGATATCATGCCTGCCGAAATAATGAATCGAAAAGATAAAATGGGTTTCCCCGTTCCGTTGCATATCTGGTCAAAAAATCATGCGAAATCCTTTATTCTGGATACTTTATTATCGAAAAAAGCAAAAGAAAGAAATATGATCAATACGCAGTATGTAGAGAAATTGATTAATGCTGAAGAGCCGTTTAGCCGTGGACTCTGGGGACTTCTGTCGCTTGAATTGTGGCACAATCAGTTTATCGATAAGTAGAATTAAGATTGGGATTAATAATAAAACCCTTTTAAATTAAGA
>DATILZ010000625.1:0-5768 GCA_035475995.1 Hanamia sp.
GAAATACTGATTGTGTGCATTTAACTCAACTAAATACGAGCGATAAAATTTCTTTTCAAAATAGTTTTTCTGCAAAATATTTTTTTCCGATCCTCCGCCATATCCGATGACCGGCGATTGCCCTATTATTTCCAGTTCCAGTCCCCACCTTCTCATACGTGTTTCAGTAAGGTCAGGAGTTACAGCAGTTTGTGAGAGATCGTCCTCAAGATCGTTGATGTACCTTTTTTTAAAAGCATTGATGTTTGTAATTGCTAAAAAAAGAAATAAAAAAGCCAACAGGGAAACAATGGAAAAATGCAATCTTTCTTTGCCATGTAATAATAAAACCGGAAGTGTGATCATTACAATAAGACATATTGCAACAAAAACTGAGCGGGAAGAAAGCTGTATCAAACCGGCAAAAAGGATCAGTGTAAATAAAATGTATTTCCAGTTTTTAAATCCCGGATTTAGAAAAAAAAGATAGAGAAATATGCTGATTGAAAGCGCTACATACATTGATAAGTAGGTAGCATGTAAATCAATTAGTCCAGAAAAATTTTGATTCAGAAATGGAGCAGTGAAAATGGATGACCACGAATTATGATAATAATGAATAACGCGAAATGCATCAAAAAATAAATAAACAATCGTGATGGTGCACGTATATGCGAAAATTTTTAAAAAGAAATACCTGTATTTTTCTAATTCCAAATTCATTACAGAAAGACAAAACGGGAATAATAAAATGGCCAGCTGATGATCCACTTCTTTCAATCCTTCTGAAACATTGTTACTATAAATAATCGTTGCCAGGCTTAAAAAAAATACAGATGATATGATCCATACTGATTTATTTTTTAGGACTTGGAGGTTTGTTTTTCGTAAGTGTATTAATATATGAATGGTAAAACAACTCAGTACTATCTCACTAAAAAAATGCTGAAATGGCAATGCAATCAGGAAGAAGCCAAGCAAAAAATAGCTGATCTTATTTTCCAGTGTGTCATTTATAAAAAATAATTTTTTCATCTCTTGTGCTGATAAAAACATTGAATAATAAAATTATTGTATTGCTCTATAATGTTGGGCCAGTTGTATTTCCTTTCAATTTTTAATAAATTATTCTGAACCATTTGTTCTTCCTTTTTATCCCGCTTCACTGATTCAATTAATTGCTCTACATCCCCCGAAGACTGGAAATAGTAGGCATCCTTTTGTAAAACAGAACGATTAAATTCATTTTGATGTGCAGCGATCAGTGAACTGCTACCCATTGCTTCCAGCAAAGAAGGATTTGTGCCGCCAACGCTGTGTCCATGGAAATACAAACTCGAAAAATATTTTAAAGTATGAGTGACCGCACTGTCATAAATAGCTCCTGTAAAAAGAATCCGGTTATCAGATTTAAATTTCTTTTGAAGCTTTTGTCCAAAAGAATTATTGGTGTTTCCAATCACGAGAAATTTTTTATCTGATGAACTTTTATTGAAGCCATCCAGGATGGTTTCAATATTATTTTCCGGCTCCATACGCGCCATCAATAGAAAATATTCCTTCTTGCAAATGTGATAAAACGAAAGCAGCGAATTGTTATCCAGGTCGCTGATCTCGCTTCCGTAAGGAATGTATTTGCATTCTATATTATACTTTTTTTTCAAATAATTTTTGATAACAATCGAATCAGCAATGTAGAAATGACTGAATTTTACAGCCCACTTTTCTGCCTGTTTTAAAAACTGACGGGTCATATAATTATACTTGCTTCTTTTCCATTCGAGGCCATCCATGTTAGAAATAATCACTGGTTTTTTTGGAAAGAAGTTTCCCCAAACAGAGCTGCTTGTGTAGCCCAAAAACAAAAGCACATCGAAGTTTTGCTTTCCTGCATGCTGAATACAATTCCAATCATAAATAAATTGTCCTGCTGTGCCAAGCCTGAATTCCGGATCATAACAATGTTTTATTTCCACACCATGAAAATCTTTTTCCTGGTAAGGATGATTGTGTGAATTATAAACAATTACGTGGTGGCCTTTGTTTACCAAACCGACTGAAATACATTCCGCCATTTTTTCAAAACCTCCATAAAAATTTGGAATGCCGCGGCAACCAATTATTCCAATTTTGAGTTTCATTTTAAAAGGATTTTTTTGTAAGCGTGAAAAGTTTTTTGTGCTGCATTTTTCCAGGTGAAACATGTAAATATTTTCTTGTGAAAATTTTTATCGTAATCTTTCTTACTTGCTTTTTTGATTGCTTCCCGGATGGATGCAGGAGAGGATGGATCACAATAAAATGCGTGTCCGTTGCAATATTCGGAAGCATAACCGCGATTGGAAATTACAACGTTACACCCCATTGCGGCGGCTTCTAATGTTGACAGGCCACAGGTTTCAAACCAACTCGGGAGAATATGCACTTTTGCTTTTTGATAATATTGAAGTAATTCCTGTTGTGGAATATGTTCAATGAAATGAACATTTTCAGCGGCAATTTTTTTGCATTTCTTATAATAATCAATTTGATTTAATGCTGCATTTCCAATAATAAGAAGTTGAAAGTTTGAATTATTGATCGCTTTAATCAGATTCATCTGATTCTTTAATCCTTCAATTCTGGCTACACACAAAATAAGATCAGGGTCTTTTTCTTTCTTTACCGTCATTGAAAACAGATCAGTATCAATTCCATTTGGGATAACAGAAAAAGAAGGAGCGAGAGAATATAACTGAACAATCTTTTTGTATTCCATTTCAGAATTCGGCAGGAGCATTGAGGCTTTCCCTATAATATTTTTTATACTTTTCTTATGTCCGTTAATTAAATAAGAAAAAGATTTTAATTTCTCCTGGCCTTTTATCCATCGTGCAACCGATTTGAAATATTCAATCCGGCCGGACGGTAAAAGCTGAAATATTTTGCCGGAAATTCCTTTTCTATAATGCTGATCAAATTCAGAATAATCAATTAATAAAGGCGTTACAACAAAGGGAATGGCTGATCTGCTGATGTGAGGTAAAATGTCAGCGGGTCTTGTTAAATTGAAGAAATGGAGCAAATCGTATTTCTGATAATTTATTTTTTCATCGGTTAATCTGATATCAACTTCAACATTAAAATATTTTAAATGACGAGCTGTTTCCTGCATTTGTATTGTATCTCCCCCTTTTGCAGTAAATAAGGATGAACGTGTTATGAATGCTATTTTCATCATCAGAATAAATTTTTTGATTTGAACTGATACAGCCAGTTAATTAAAACCGGTGGAAAGAAACTGAGCAGATAAAACAGATAATTATCGCAGCGATAAGGATAACTGCTGATTGCTTTGGAAAAAAGAGGCCTTGCTTTTTTTGGTTGATGATTGTCTAACAAAAATTTTTTCCCACATAGAGCGTAGTAAGAGCCTTCTTTGATATTTCTTAAATCCTGGTTTTTAATGATATTAGATAAATGCGACCCTTCCTGTTCAGTAATATGTCCTTTGGTGATTATTTCACGTTTCATTTTTCTGAAAATCCGGCCGCGCCATCTTTCATCAATGGTAACAGATGCCGGATTAAAACGAACCTTAATTAATTGTTGCGGAAGATTATAAAACTTTCCATGCCTCAGTAATTGTATCCACAAAAAATAATCTTCGAAATTGTGAGCATGCTCAGAATAGCTACCAGCAATGATTACAGCCTCTTTCCTGTACATGACCGACGAATGAATGAATGGACAGTATGAATAAATTTTTTGAATGATCTCTTCATGTGTATGGCCAATAGATTTGAAATCAAAAAGATGTTGGCCATCTTCTGAAATATATTCTGCTTCACCACCAACGATAATATAACCGGCATGGTTATCTAAAAATGAAACCTGCTGTTGCAGCCTTTGAGGAAAGCAAATATCATCTGCATCAAATCTTGCAATATAAATGGAATGTGCTTTTGATAAACCCTTGTTCAATGCTACTGCAATTCCTTTGTGAGATTGATTGATCAACACAATTCTTTCATCGATAAATGAACTAATAATTTCTTCAGTGTTATCGGTTGAGCCGTCATTGATAATAAGTAACTGGAAATCTTTGAAACTTTGTTGTAATACAGATTCAATCGCTTCAGCGATATATTTTCCGGCATTATAAGCAGGCATCAGGACGGTGACTTTTACTGTTTTTTCTTTTGTCATTCTCTTGCCTCCTCTTTGATATTTAGAAATAATAACAATTCAAAAACTAAAACGACGGACAATTGTTCAAACCAATAATCAACGAAAAAAATTCCTGATAAAAAGATAATTAATGGAATTGCGTAAGTAAGTTTTTTTAAATCCTTCAAAAAAAATCGCAGGTAAAAAATAAAAAATGAGATCAATCCTAAAAATCCGTATTCGCTTAAAAGTTGGTCGTACACTGAGTTTGGATTATTTGCAATTGAATGAAGTCCATCTGGTTTTGTAAAATAGCAGAGGTACAAGTCAAGATGATTTTTAAGAAAATGATTATTGATGTAAATATATTTTTGAGGATAACCACCGGCTATGTTCAGTCCTGTTGTTTTAAAAGCAAGCTTTGAAGAAAAATTTCCTGTTCCTGTTCCAGCAAAAATTTTAAGAGGATGTTGTTTGAAAAAATCAAATGTCTGTTGGTACGCAAGAATCTTTCCCGGAAGTTTGGGATTAAAATAGTGATCACGTGAGAGTGTTAATTCATCTGAATGTCGCTGAATAAATTCTTTCATGTTTTCCTCAACCGGAGAAAGAATTGATTTATGCTGATAAGGTGCTGTGTTGATATCTGCTGTTGGAATGGCAAGCTTTTGAATGAAAGAAACCTGATGCACATTCATTTTATTTTGCTTTTCGTTCCGTAAACGATAAAGACTATCAAGATAAAGAGTAGCCATTTTTTTATTTCGCCCTTCCGGCGTTAAAGTGCTGTCTGGCCGAAGCCTTGTTGGCAAAGGATTTTCAACTGGTTGCTTTTTTGCTTCGGAATTAAAAATACTTTCAAGATAATTGGATACATAACTATCATTTTGTGGAGAGACTTTTGCAAGAAAAATTACAAGGAACAGCAAACAAACAAATACAAGGCTTTTCTGATCTTTGCCAGTCTGAAAAATAAACATAAACAATAAAACCACCACTAAAAGAAAGTTGGTCGCATTGCTTCCGGTCATTAATAAAATGATCATCGAAAGCATCATCATTTTTACATCCTTTTTTGAAAGGAAATAAATAACCCCAAAGCCATTCAACACTGCATTGGTAGTAGATGTATCGAAAGAAATTCCTTTGATGTAATCGCCGGTTCCAATAAAATATTTCTGATATTCTCCCTGATAGAGATAAGGATTGATGGCGCCGGTTTTTAAGACAATCAGTGCATAAACTAATATAGAAGCAAAGGCATTTACAAGAAAAAAAACAACAATGGTTTGATGAATAACAGGCTCTGAATTTTGTTCAACTGATAATTTTACCTGGTGCATTGCAAGGATGCAAAGCAACCAAAATGAAACACCCATGAAAAACGAAATTGAGTAATTAATATTTAATAATTCTGATGACAGGATCCAGTTTAAGATACCAATCCCAATTACAATCAAATAAAAAACCGGAAGCCTTGAATTACGAAATCGAAAACCAAATTTAAAATTGAACCTGAATAAATAAATTAAAAAAATAGCGACAAGTTTTACAACGAGCTTTACATTTAAAAACAGGATGAGGAATATTAAAAGCTTCCAGTCAATGGTTTTAAATGCTTTCTGAAATTTTGCAGAATA
>DATILZ010000626.1:0-16733 GCA_035475995.1 Hanamia sp.
TTCTGTATATCCAAAATGATGTGTAAAAGCAGGATTCAACTGAAGTATCATTCCATGAGTATCTAATAATAAAATGGAATTCTGTTTCGCATTTTTAAACAAATCCATTACCTGCTGAAATGAAGAAGACGGCGTGATAAAAACACTCATAGCCAAAGTTACACGCAATTTTCCCAGCAAATATGTGGGAAATAAAAAAAAATTTCAGGTTTAAAATGAACGAAATCAATTGAAGAAATAATGATGGGCAACTTTCAGGTTGCCCATCTATTTTAGTACCTCTTCGTGCCTCAACAAATCCCTCTCTTTTAACTATTCGCAGCCTGTTAATGTTACTTATTCTTTGTTAAGTTATTCACATCTACTTCAGTCTTCCGAATGGTGTCTTTTACTTTTTCATCATGATTCGTCACATCTTTTGTCACTTTAATTTCCTCAACCACGCGTGCTTCTTTGTTTACAACCGGCACTTCTGCATGTTCCCTTATCTCTATGTCGCGATCATTCGCCTTATCAAAATCACTATCATCAGCAGGCCTGTCCACCTTTTTTCTTTCCACTTTTACATGTTCTTCTCTCAGGTTCACATCTTCTTCAACCGGCTTTTCTACCACACGCTGCCTGATTCGTATGCCCCCATTTTCTACTTCTTTTTTGCCTACATCCATGGTTTCTTCAATTATGGGAATAGTGGTTTCTCCACTTTTATTTTCATTAATATCCCTGTTTTCCGTCTCTTCGTTTATTCTTTCGCTGGTTCTATCGCGGCGATTTTTATATAAATTTCTATCATTATAGAAATTATTATTATAGAAATCTGCACCGGTAGCTACCGGCACCGCACTTCCGGTAGCGGTATTATATGTTTTTGTTTCCATTTCACGATTCAGGCTGTTCTTATCATAATCCGGCAAAGAATTGAGCCTGTCGATATCTAAATTTTCCAAATAAACTTCATCATCTTCTCTGTCCAGTTGGGCCATGCCGATTGGTACCAGCACTTTACGCGTTTCATCAAGGCCAAGGTCTTTATTCTTTTTCACTTTTAAAACGACGTACCTTACTTTAAGTGATTCTTTATCAAAGATCAGGTCATCTACTTTACCGATTATATCACCGTGAGAATCCTTTACGTCCCAGCCCGTAATATCTTCCTGGCCTTTAGCTATTTCAAAATTACTCCCGTTTAATTCGTGCAAACGATCTGGCATATCATCTGTATATTTCATGATTTTTTGGTTTTGTGAAAGTGTCAGCTTTCCTGTTAAATAAAATGGTTATAAATTTT
The DNA here is from genome assembly GCA_035475995.1 of Hanamia sp. Classification (GTDB taxonomy): domain Bacteria; phylum Bacteroidota; class Bacteroidia; order Chitinophagales; family Chitinophagaceae; genus Ginsengibacter. The sequence goes on from DATILZ010000626.1 coordinate 1,289, forward strand.
TTTTTGGTTTTTCATAAAAAATCAGTTCGTAAAATTTAAGTTTCCTTCACCACAATTTCCACCCGTCGGTTTTCCTGGCGCCCCTTTTCAGTTTTATTAGTGGCCACTGGATGGGCTTCACCTACTGCATTCAGCGAAATACGATTACTGCTGATATCACCTTTTTTTACAAGCCATGATTCAACTGCCGCCGCCCGCTCTTCTGCCAATTGCTTATTATAATCTTTGCTGCCAACTGAATCTGTAAATCCAAAAACTCTTACATTGTCATTGCTAAAGCGTTTTTTGATAGATCCGGAAATTTGCTTCAGATCTTTCTCTGCAGCTGGTCGAATCGTACTTTTATTTGCGTCAAAAAGAATGTTTTCCCCGAGGCTGTAAACAGCATATTTGTTATCATTTCTTACCTGGATATCCTTGTCGGTAATTTCTGCATAGTTTTCTGTGGCACCGCTATCATTGATTCCTTCCCAATTTGATGTAGCGGCAACTGTATTATTTGTATTGCGGGTAGCGGTTGCCTGATTTGTATCCTTGTTGTGTGTCATACCGGTAGTGTCTGTAGCGGTATTATTCATCCGGTTATTTCCTGCATTGCATCCACGGAAAATAAAAAACAAAATAATGAGTATGATAATAATGATAATGATTATCCATCCAACCGGTGATTTCTTTTTCGGTTCTACATTTAATTCTGCCATAATATTTACGTTTTAAGAGTAAAAAATATTTTTAATGAGAACGCTTACCTTTTCGGTTCTTCGCGTTCTATTATTGCCTGTTCCTTTTTTAAGCTTACCTGTTGCGAGTGAGGAGTAAGTGTTTTATTTTTTATGAGATGAATTTCTTCTGTTACTTCGTACCTGATCTTTACCTCTGCTACTTCTTTTATCACGGGTATTATTGTTGTATCACCTTCATGCCGTATTGCCGGTGGTTCGTCAAATATTTGATTCTTTACGTCAACTTTTTTTACTTCATAAGATTCATTTAAAAGAGGAATCTCAATATGCATATCTTCTTTTGAAACTTCCTTTCTGATATGAATCCTTCCTGTTTCAACTACTTTCTTATTTACTTTCAACACTTCCTCAATCACCGGTATCACTTTTGTTTTTTCTTCCGGGAAATGGGTATCTTCAGTATTTACATTGCTTTCACCAGAAGATTTGCTCTCTCTTTCCATACCCGTTTTTTTTCAAAGGGCGTGCCAGCGCTTTAATAAATCTGCTTTTGAAATCTTTTACAAATGATGATTAATATTTGAATGGTTATCCTTGAATTCAAATGTATTAAGCAGGCAGAAAAAAATTGTTTAAAAGCTGGTTTTTATTTTGAAAAAAATTTGTGTAATAGCGTACACAAAATTTGCAATAATGTGAAAGTGAAAAATGGGGAAATTAGAAATCGTATTATTTGTTGTTTTGCTGCAAAACATTTTTGTATTTGATTTTTTTGTGTAATTTGAAAAAAAATAAAATAAAAGCCTGCATGAAAAAATTATTTACACAGACAACAAAACGGATTTTCTTTTCTGTTTTTATGATTGTAATTTTAGGTTCTATGAAAAAATCCGAAGCACAAACAAATTCACAGCAATCTGATTCAGTTGCCATACAGGGCAGATGGGATATTACCATTAATGTAAATGGGAAAATGGTTCCTTCGTGGCTGGAGGTAAGACATTCAGGATTGAAAATGCTTGTAGGCCGTTTTGTAGGTCCGGGTGGAAGCGCGCGTCCAGTTTCAAGAATTGATCTGGAGAATGGGAAAATGAGTTTTTCTATTCCTCCACAATGGGAGCCTGAACCCAACGATCTGAAAGTGGAAGGTACACTACAAGGCGATAATTTAAGCGGCACGATGACTTTTAGTAATGGAAATACTTATGACTGGACAGCAAAAAGAGCGCCTGCATTGCGCAGAAAAACAATGCCAGAATGGGGCAAACCAATTCATCTTTTTGATGGAAAAGATATGAGTCAATGGCATACAACCGGAGAAAACCAATGGAAAGTAGAATCCGGACTTTTGAGAAGCCCGCATTCCGGTTCTAATATTGTTACCAATCAAAAATTCCAGGATTTTAAATTACACATCGAACTGCGCTATCCTGCAGAAAGCAACAGCGGGGTTTATCTTCGTGGAAGGTATGAAGTGCAGGTGGAAGACAGCAAAGGGAAGGAACCTCTGGATATTTATTTTGGTGCTATTTATGGATTTTTACCGCCAAACGAAATGGTGGCAAAATCGCCAGGGGAGTGGCAATCATTTGACATTACTTTGATTGGCAGAATGGTAACCGTGGTGGCAAATGGCAAGATGATCATTTGTAACCAGGAAATTCCCGGCATCACCGGCGGTGCTCTTGACAGCGATGAAGGCGCACCAGGTCCGATTTTGCTGCAAGGTGATCACGGTCCAATTGATTACCGGAATATTATTCTTACTCCTGCTAAATGATAAACTTTGATGTTGAATGTTGATTTACACTTGTGTATTGATTGTTGATCATTGAGTATTGAATATTTTTTCAACAAAACTGCTTTAATATTCAATGTTCAATTTACACTTTTCAATATTCATCTCGAAATCATTGGCATTACCGGTAAACTTTCATTTCCTGTATCACTTACGGATTGAACTGCAAAGAAATAATTGTCTTTAGAGTAGGGTAGGATCATTTTATTTTCTGTTGTAAACATCTTCTTTTGCCAAACGGGGCTAACTGTTTCACGCATCAAAATATAATAACCTTTTACCTTTCCGGTTTTTGGCTTTTTCCACGACAGAGAAGTGTTGTTTGACAAATCTTTTACTTCAATTTTCACTTCTTCAGGAACTGATGGCGCTTTAGCAAGATTTGCGAGATTGCATAAGTTTAATGCAGTATTTTTTCTCAAATATTCATAATCGATCCACTCAGGCAAATCACCATATTCAATTCCATTTTCTTTGCGCACATCCTGGTGCTGACGGGTAAAATTTTCATTCATTTCTGTAATTCTAACCGCAGTAAAACCATTTTCCAAATAGGGGAGATGATCGCCACCTCTTAAAAAACGATCGGTTCTGTAAATCATTTGCACTTCTAGATTATCCACATAACGTTCGCCAACTTCTTTTACATACCGTGCCAGTTGCCGCGATTTACTGTCATTTTCCAAACCAAGTGCCATGATCCTTTTTATATTTTTTTCAGTTTCATACATGGGAATCCCTTCACTGAAAACACGCACTTTGGTATTATTAATAATATGCGTTTCATTACTGTTGTTGCTGCCGATGATATCATTATTAAATACTGCTTCAATATTCCAGTTTTCTTTTTTTGCTTTATTTGCCATAAAAGTGGAACCCAGCAATCCCTGTTCTTCACCACTTACCGCTACAAAAATAATGGTGGCGGGAAACGCATGCTTTGACATCACCCTGGCACATTCTATTACCGCAGAAGTACCGCTTCCATCATCATCAGCTCCAGGAGCATCGCCGGTTACGTCCATCACATCGCTGCGCCTGGTATCAAGGTGCCCACTAATAATAAAGATCCTGTTATCATTTGGATCTGTTCCTTTCAAAGTAGCCATCACATTTCCTAATAGCACCGGCACATTCACCCGCTTTCCATTCGGCTCGATAGTGGTTGTATCAATCTTTGCCGTTAGTCTTCCGTTAGAATTTTTTGCAAATTCGTTGAACTTTTTCAGAACCCAGTTTCTCGCCGCACCAATTCCTCTTTTCGCATCTGTTTGCGTGCTCAGTGTATTTCTCGTTCCAAAAGCAACAAGAGTATTGATATAAGATCGTAAAGAATCAGAAGAAACTTCTGAAATCATTTCCGCGATTTCCGGGTCACGTTGAATAATGGTTTGAGCTACAAGATTCGTTGAAAAAAATAAGATCAGAATGAATAAAAAAGATTTCATAAAAGAATGAAGTTGTGTTTTTTTATAAAGATTTTTTTTTAAATAAAATGACAGATAAAAGCAATGGTATAAAACTTCCCTTCCGGGAAAACAAAAGATGAAGGTAATTATAAAACACAAATTTTTGTTTGTTTACCATTGAAGCATTCAATTAAGTCAATTTAAAATGTTTTATTGCAGCTATCTTTTTATTTGAATAAATTTCTCTTCATTCCTAGACTTTCATTAACAAAAGAATTTATTCTTTTCTTTAATGATTTTTCTTCCTATTTATACTGTGCAAGGGACAAAACAGTGAATGATTTTATCCGGTCTGCTTACTTTGGCGGTCTGAATGATTGTCGAATTTAATGGTTCAGACCGCTGATAGTGTTCCGACCTACTCTTAAAAAACTCACTAATTTACCCTTTCAGGAGTATAATTTATAGAGTAAAGCGTTAAGTCGTAAGATTCCTAAATGTCCGGTCATGGAGTTGCTAATCAGGGCGGTAATAAATTGAATTTCTTATACGATTAAGATGTCAGGGGTTGCAGGACAGTAGCCCTTTCCATTTGAAACTGTTTACACAATCTACTTTACACTCTCTTACACTCTCTAAGGATGGCCAAAAAATGTTTAAGGATGGGCAATAAATGTTTAAGGATTGATGAAAAAAGAAGGGTTTATGCAAATTCGGATTGATGGATTATTTCAAAAAGGAGCAATAAAATAATCTTCATTTGCGGTTCATAAAAAGATGTCTAAAAGCAATTCACATTTTGTTAAAAAAATGGTGAAAAATATCTCCTGAAAAATAGAGTTTTTTAAGGAAAAGCACACTATAAAAAGTATATTTGCAAATAGTAAAAAATTATGGAAACAATCGGAGAAGAATTGCCGGAAAACGGCCAGCCACGGGGAAGAATTATTCCCGTAAATATTGAAGAACAAATGAAATCCGCTTACATTGATTATTCAATGAGCGTAATCGTAGGCAGGGCATTGCCTGATGCCCGGGACGGGCTGAAACCTGTACACCGCCGCATTTTATATGGCATGTATGAAATGGGAAATACCTACAACAAACCTTATAAAAAGTCTGCCCGTATCGTCGGTGATGTAATGGGTAAATATCATCCACACGGCGATTCATCCATTTATGGAACTTTAGTTCGCATGGCGCAGGACTGGAGCATGCGTTATACTTTAGTTGACGGACAAGGAAATTTTGGTAGCCAGGATGGAGATTTTCCGGCAGCGATGCGTTATACAGAAGTAAGATTGGAACGTATTGCCGAAACAATGCTGGATGATATTGAAAAAGATACGATTGACTGGCAGTTAAATTATGATGATTCTACCAATGAGCCAACGGTTTTGCCAACAAGGATTCCTCAATTACTTCTGAATGGAGCAAGCGGAATTGCTGTAGGAATGGCTACCAATATGCTTCCTCATAATCTTACGGAAGTTATTGATGGTTGCATTGCTTTTATAGACAACAGGGAAATTTCTATTGATGAATTGATCAAAATAGTGAAAGCTCCTGATTTCCCTACCGGTGGAATTATCTATGGTTATGATGGTGTGAAACAAGCGATGCATTCAGGTCGTGGAAGACTGGTTTTACGTGGAAAAGTAACCGTGGAAACTTCAAAAACCGGCAAAGAAAAAATTATTATCACAGAAGTTCCTTACCAGGTAAACCGTGATGCACTTACAGAAAAGATTGGACACCTCATCAATGACAAAGTGATTGAAGGCGTTTCTGATGTAAATAATGAAAGTAATAATAAAGAAGGTACCAGGATTGTAGTGGATCTGAAGAAAGACGCTATTTCACAAGTAGTAATCAATCATTTATATAAGCATACAGAGCTACAAACTTCTTTCGGTATCAATAATGTAGCCTTGGTAAAAGGAAGGCCGCAAGTATTGAATATTAAAGACCTTGTACGTGAATTTGTTGATTTCCGCCATGAGGTAGTGATCAGAAGGACTAAATATGAACTAAAAAAAGCAGAAGAAAGAGCACATATTTTAGAAGGATTTCTGATTGCACTGGATCACCTGGATGAAGTGATTAAGCTCATTCGCGCTTCATCTACTCCGGATATTGCCAAAGAGGGTTTAATGTCAAATTTTGGCATGAGCGAAATTCAGGCAAAAGCAGTCTTGGAATTGAGATTACAACGTTTGACCGGAATGGAAAGAGAAAAAATCAGGGAAGAGCATGCGGAAGTAATGAAACTGATTGCAAAACTGAAAGATATTCTGGGTGATGAAAGCAAAAGGTTTCAAATTATTAAAGATGAACTCAATGAAATCAAAGACAAATTTGGCGACGAACGCAAAACAGAAATTACATACCTGGCTGATGAAATCAGCATGGAAGATCTGATAGAAGAAGAAGATGTTGTCGTTACAATTTCTCATCTGGGTTATATAAAAAGAACATCTGCTACAGAATATCGCCAGCAGCGCCGAGGTGGACGTGGAGCACGTGGTAGCAGAACGCGTGAAGAAGATTACATTGATAAATTATTTGTTGCTTCCACGCATCACACTTTATTATTTTTTACAGAAAAAGGAAGATGCTTCTGGCTCAAAGTGTATGAAATCACTGAAGGAGATAAGCAAAGCAAAGGGCGTGCAATTCAAAATTTAATTCAAATTCCATCAGATGATGCGATCAGGACGATTATTACTATAAAAAATCTTCAGGATGAAGAATATATAAATAACCATTATATCGTACTTTGTACCCGCAAAGGCATCATCAAGAAAACAAAAGTTGCAGATTTTTCAAGGCCAAGGCAGAATGGGATCAATGCAATCACGGTTAATGAAGGTGATCAATTGTTAGATGCTTGTCTTACTGACGGAAATCAAGAGATTATGATGGCTGTTAAAAGCGGCCGCGCTATCAGGTTTCCGGAAGAAAAAGTAAGGCCGACCGGGAGAGGAGCGATAGGGGTTTTTGGAATTTCTGTGGACACAGAAACTGATGAAGTAGTTGGTATGATTTGTGTAAATGTTAATGATCCTCAGATCAGTGTACTGGTTGTGAGTGCAAAAGGATATGGAAAAAGAACTGCAGTGGAAGAATACAGAATTACCAACAGAGGAGGCAAAGGCGTAAAAACTATCAACATTACAGAAAAAACTGGTGAATTAATTGGACTATTAAATGTTAATGAAACGCAGGATTTAATGATTACATGCAAATCCGGTGTAACTATTCGCACTTCAATCGCGTCTATCCGTGAAGCAGGAAGAGCGACACAAGGCGTGAGATTAATTAAATTGGATGAGGGCGATGAAATTGCCGCTATCACCAATTTGAATGATACAGAAATTGAAGAGGTGAGCGGTGAAATTCAGATTGTAACTGAACAAGACGTAGAAAATGAGCCGATTATACCATCGGAAAATGTGCAGCAAACTGAAGACCAATCGAACGCTGAAGAAAAGAACGACGCTGATAATGAAATTTCAAATGAATCTGATAACGAACTTGATAATCAATAAACAACAAACACATGAAAAGAATAGTTTTACCGGTTCTGTTTACATTTCTTGTTGCAAGCACTTTTGGACAAGATATCAAAAAAGCCACTTCTTATGTAAATGACAAGAAGTGGGACAAAGCCAAAACCGAGATTGATGGCATATTGGCAAAAGATCCGAATAATTCAGAAGCACTTTATTTAAAGAGTAAAGTTTATTCGACAATGGCAGACAGTTCCGCTTATAAAAATTTATTTACAGGAGATCCTTATGCAGAAGCTTTTGATGCATTCAAAAAAGCAATTGCAGATTCCTCCAATCCAAAGTTGACTTTGCTGGTTGTAAAAGATAATTACCAACCCATTTTTGGTATTTATGCTGGCTATTACCAGGAAGCTGCAAATGAATTCAATGACGCAGCTGGAAAGTCAGACACAGCGGGTTTTGCAAAAGCGATGAATCTCTTTATTAAAGCTGATAATGTAGGCCAGTATATCAGAGAAAAAGGATGGGCTAAAATAGGAACGGTAGATACTACCTTGGTTTTGAATATTGCCAAAGCAGCTTTGAATGCAAAGAATGACGCCATGGCGCGTAAATATTTTAAAGAGCTTGCGGACGCTCATATTAAAGGATTGCACAATGCAGCGGATACTGCTGATCCTGCCTATGAATTGCCATATCAATGGCTTACACTCGATTACAAAGAAGCCAAAGATTCTGCGAATATGGTTAAATATGCAACCATCGGTAAAGAACTTTTCCCGAAAGATGATTATTTTGATTTTGTACAAATGGATTATTACCGGGAAAATGAAAATCGCCCGGCATTATTTAAAAAATATGATGAATTAACTGCCAAACATCCCGACAGTTTGCGTTATCACCTCAATTATGCTACAGAAATATTCAGTTATCTCTACAATGGGGATGAAGGAACGGTTATCCCTAATAAAGATAATTTAATGGCAGCTTTGCAATCACAGTTAGATAAAGCTCTTGCACTGGAACCGGCAAATTCGAGTGTGAACCTGTTGTATGCACAGTTCTATTACAACAAAGGGATCACTACGCTGGAAAATGCAGCAAAAATAAAAGGAGCTAAATTAACTCCGGATCAGACAAAGCAGAAAAAGGATCTTTCAGACCAGGGAGATGCATTTTTGAAACAGGCAATTCCTTACGCACAAAAAGCAATGACTACTTTGGAAGAAGGCAACAAAAAGGCAGAAAAATCGCGGTATAAATCCGTGGTGAATTTATTACAAAACATTTATCAGAGCCTCGGCGATAAAACGCACCTGAAAGAATACCAGGATAAATATGACCAGGCAGATGCTAAGTTTGTAAACTGATTTTACTTTCATATTTAAATAAAAAACCCTGAAGTAATTTCAGGGTTTTTTATTTTATTCAAAAATCATTATCTAAGATATTTCTTTATGTGCTCGGAGAGTGGTCGTTTCCAAATAATAAAACATCAAACTTGTTTCTTCGTTTATTGTAGTGGGAGAATTTTCTACTTAACATAATATAAATTATAGGGGAAAATAATCCTTTATTTTAAATAGTATTTCTTCATCAGACTTGTGTAAATAAACTTATTCAGGGTTGGGTAAATACTTTATTTGAAAGAACGAACAAAATCTAAAATTTCTTTTTCAAATTCAAATTCTCCAGCAAATAAAAATTCATGTTGCATCGGCAAAACGTAAATTGGAAATGCTGCCAATTCTTTTTCAAATTTCCCAAGCCTTACCGCATCCTTTTCTGTGGTAACGATAATTTTTCTATTATTTTTTATTTTTTCGAAATGTTGTTTTATTTCCTTTAAATCGTCAGTATTAAAAATGTGATGGTCTTTATATTGCAATAATTCGTAAGAAGCAACTTCCTTAGTGAGGATTTTCTTCAATGGTTCAGGATTAGCAATACCACAAATTAAAAGAACTTCCGAATCAGGTTCCGGCACAAATACTTCTTTTGTAAACAAATGGTACAGGCTGTTATATTGTATTTTGGTAAAAAATATTTTTTGATGTGATAATGGTTTTAATTCAGCAGTAATTTTGTTTTTTTCTTCTACAGTCAGATCATGCTTGCATTTCGTAACGATAATAATTTCTGCTCTCTTACTGCTGCTTCTTATATCGCGCAGATCACCGGCAGGAAGCAAAATATCTTTGTTGTACAAATTATTATAATCCGTCAATAAAATATTTAAACCCGCTTTTACTTCCCTGTGTTGAAATGCATCATCAAGAATAATTACCTCAGTTTGCCGTTTCTCAAAAAGCAATTGTGGTATGCCGATCACTCTTTCTTCTGCAACAGCTACGGTTATCTCCGGAAACTTTTGATGAATTTGCATTGGTTCATCACCAATATCTACTGCCGTTGTATGCTTATCAGCAATGGCAAATCCTTTCGTTTTTCTTTTATAGCCACGGCTTAAGGTGGCTACTTTGTATTTACCATTCAACATTTTTACAAGATATTCAACCATTGGAGTTTTGCCGGTGCCGCCTACAGCGAGGTTTCCAATGCATATCAATGGAAAATTAAAGGTAGCAGAGCGTAAAATATTTTTATCAAAAAGTATGTTGCGCACCCAAATAATTCCGCCGTAAAGAAATGAGAATGGGAGTAAAATATACCGGAAACTTTTGAGCATGAATTCTTTTAGTTTAGAAAAAAAACATTTTTATTCTCATAATGAAAATGAAAATATTTCTTTTGGAGTGATGCAAAAATTTAAAGGTATATCAAAGCCTGAAATATCTTTTATCTCATCTACCGGATCGAAAAAACTTAATCCTGTTTTAATAACGTTAGGTTTACAACGCGCAAGAAATTTATCATAATATCCTTTTCCAAAACCTACCCTAAAGCCTTTTTTATCGAATGCAAGCAATGGGATCAAAACAAGATCAATTTCATTTTCTGAAATTAAATTACCTTCTTTTGGCTCATCAATTCCATATGCATTCGTGATCATTTCCATACTTTCATTAAAATGATAATGGCTGATGTTTCCGGAATGAATATCAATTTTTGGGATCACGATTTTTATTAATGGATTTCTAAATTTCAGATACTTTACAATCGCTGCTGTATCCGGCTCTCCGAGTTTTAACGAAGCTACATAAGTGTGTACGCAATTAATAAAAGGCAGCATTAATTTTTGAAAATTGATCAGGATAAGATCATTCATTTTTTCAATATCGTGAACAGAAAGTGCTTTTCTTTTTTCTTTAAAAATATGTCTGAGTTCCTTTTTTGTCATAAAAAACTTTTCAATTTTGGAAGCATTTTTTTTGCTTCAGCTTTGATGGTTTCTTTTGAAATAACAGGCAAATGTTTTACACTTGCAATCACAGGATAACCGCTCCACCCTGCTATTTCTTCCTGGTAGTTTTTATATTCTTCAGTAAAAATCCAGCCAAAAACTTTTATTTTTTCTTTTTTTAAAACTGCAGCGGTAAGCAGCGAATGATTAATACTTCCCAGTTCATTTTTGCTTACGATCATCACGGGCGCTTTTAATTTTTTGATCAGATCTAAAATCAATTCATTCTTGTTTAACGGAACCATTAATCCTCCTGCCCCTTCTATAATTAATTGATTTTTTGTTTCGGGCAAATGATCTATAATATTTTTTATTTTAATTTCCTTTCCTTCTGCCGCCGATGATAAATGTGGCGATGCCGGCATTTCTAAAAGATACAACTCCTGATGGATTTTTGTTTTATTATTCGATATCAAATCTTTGACCCTCAACGAATCAGTCCCGTCTGAAAAACCCGCCTGCACAGGTTTCCAGTAATCTGCCCGCAAAGCTTCAGTTACAATTGAAGCAATCACTGTTTTGCCAACGTCAGTTCCTGTTCCTGTAATAAATATTGGTGTCATATGTCAATGTGAGCTGTGAATAGTGAGTGTGAAATGTGAATTGTGAGTTGTGAATTGTCAATTGTTGAAGTAACAATTCTCTAAACTCTTTAATTCAATTGTAAACAATCAAAACAATATAACAATCTAACAACACAACAACCCAACAATCAAAACAATAAAACTTCTTCTATCCTCTCTCCTGTTTATTTACAAATATCGAAAAAACCGTAGTTCCATAATTTCGCATTGCTTTAAACATCGATTCATTTTCATAATTATTGGCCGGTGTATGTTCCAGTATAAACCAGCCGCCTTCAGTCAACAACTGCTTCTCACGAATGATTTGCGGCAGATCATCAATATTTTTAAGTGCATACGGCGGACCAGCAAATATCAGGTCAAATTTTTCAGTACAACTTTCCAGATAACGAAAAACATCACTTTTGATCACTTCACAGTTTTCAATTTTTAATTCTGAAATTTTACTTTTTATAAAATCATACATCTTCGGATCTTTTTCTATAACGGTAAGATCTCGTGCTCCACGTGATGCAAGTTCATAGCTGATGCTGCCTGTACCACCAAAAATATCAAGGGTTTTAATGCCAGCTATAGGAATATTATTTTCAATGATATTGAACAATCCTTCCTTTGCAACATCTGTTGTGGGCCTGGTATAAGGCATCCGGGAAGGCGGGTTTATTTTTCTTCCACCATATTTTCCACTGATTATTCGCATGAATCGATTGCAAAGATATAACTGAAATAATGAGAAGGGAATTTCAAAATTTCTTCAGAGTAGATATTTTCTGCTGGCAAAGAAGCCAATTCTATATTGTTGAAATATTTATAAATATTCTTAAATAGTGGAGAATTTTCTTCAATTAAGCCATGAATAATTAACCGCGGCTCATTAACCTGGAACTGTTGGCAAATATTCAACAGGTAATAAGAAACGTCTTCAGGTGTTTCAAAATTAAAAGAATTTACAAGTTGATATTTTCCATCTTTCTTCAAACAAACAATTACTTTTTGTGTATAAAAAATTAAAGTCAACTCATCATTTTCAAGGGCTGATTTTTTTAATAAAAGTAAATATTGATGCGTGTAAGACGCGTTTGGAAATTGATTTTGAATCACTTCAACAACGGCAGATGGAACCCGGTAACAATTGTACATTGACTGATCCGAAATTACATCCGTGAGTATTGTTTCAGTCTCATTAATATCACCAAACATCATGTTCATCAATACATCATTTTTCTCTCTGTTATACAATGAAAAAGGAACCAGTACGCTTTCGCAAAAAGAATAAACAACACAAACTTTTTTAAAGTTTCCTGATAAAATTTCTTTCTGATGAAAAACAATTTGAAGGGCAATTGGTAAACCGACAGCCGGCTTGTTTTTATCATAATGGTAAACGCCGAGTCCTAAAAATGACTTTGTTTCTTCATTTTTTATACAAAACGAAAATCCCTCATTACTTACTTCGCAAAGGAGGCTGCAATTTTCAGCATCTACAGTGGAAGGCAATATTTCAAATACAGTTCTCATTTATTTTCAGTTGAAGCAATATTAGAATTTTTTTTTGAGTACTGAGACTTTAGCTACGAATTACGCGAATTCTAGCCAATTTCATTTCTTTTTATTCGTGAAACTTTTTGTAATTGATACAAAATCTTTGTTTTAATTCTCCCCTGGATCACGAATTCCTGATTGATTTATTTCTCTTTCATTCGTAAAAATTTGTGTAATTCCTGACCGTCTTTCTTTTAATTTTTCCTTACCATTTCATATTTCTTCATCTAATTCAGCGCCCATATCTTTCTTTTAATTCTTGTAACGAATTCACATTTCTTCATTAGTTTTATTTGGTTTTATTCGAAAATTTGGGTAATTCGTGGCTTAGTCTTTCTATTAATTGGCCGCTAAACTTTACCTTCGCAGCCAAAATTAAAAAAATGACCAACAGAACTTTTACTATGATTAAGCCTGATGCCACTTCGAAGGGAAATACAGGCGCGATTTTAAAAATGATTAATGAAGCAGGTTTCAGAATTGTAGCTATGAAAATGACACTTCTTTCTGCAGCAAAGGCTGGTGAATTTTATGCAGTTCATAAAGAAAGACCTTTCTATGGCGAACTGGTAGAATTTATGAGCCGTGGCCCAATTACGGCTGCTATTCTTGAAAAAGAAAATGCGGTTGAAGATTTTAGAAAATTGATTGGTGCTACCAATCCTGCTCAGGCGGAAGAAGGAACGATCAGAAAATTATATGCAGCATCAATTGGTGAAAATGCAGTGCACGGAAGTGATAGCAATGAAAATGCACAAATTGAAGGAGATTTTTTCTTTAGTAAATTAGAGCAATTTTAATAAAAATATTTGCGCACTTTTAAACCTGAAACCTGCAAAATATTTGCAGGTTTTTTATTTGATAAAAAGAAACTATTTACAGAAAAATTATCTGCGGTTTTAATTTTTCGTTTGTGGCTGTTAAGTTAACACCTGAATACAAATTGCCCCTATTTGTTTCTTTACTGTGATTAAAAAACGGGAATATTTAAAAAAAATCCTGCATAATTTGAGATCATTATGAGAAGGTTTAAATTGCAATTGAAACACGATGAGTGAGGAAAGATCATTTTTAAATTCATTTATGAAGAATATTAAACTGATAGAAGTTGCCAGTGAAATCGGCGCGGGCACACGTGGCGCGAGTTTGGGTGTAGAAGCGGTTAAAATTGCAGCACTTGATTTTATGAGCAATTTTTTTGTTCATTTTCCATCAGAAAAAGTAGAAACTGAAAACCGCTTATTATTTGAACCAATTCAATCTCCTTATGCAAAAAGAATAACCGGGGTTTTAACAATGTATGACCGTGTTGCAAAAGCGGTGAAAGAAACGATTAAAAATAATTTTTTTCCGGTAGTGATCAGCGGCGATCACAGCACCGCAGGAGGTACAATTGCCGGTATCAAACTTGCAAAACCAGGCAGCCGGCTGGGCGTTATCTGGATAGATGCACATGCTGATCTTCATACGCCTTATACCACACCATCAGGTAACATGCATGGAATGCCGTTATCAGTTTCTATTGGTGAAGACAACATCGAAAATAAAATGCACGACCCGGATGAAAAAACGATACAGCAATGGGAACAATTAAAAAATATCGGGAAAATAAATCCAAAGGTTTTGCCCGAAGACATCGTCTTTATTTCTCTACGCGATTATGAAAAAGAAGAAAAAAATCTGATAGATAAATATGGAATGAAAGTAATTACAACCAATGAATTGAGAAGAAAAGGGCCGGAAAATGTGGTGAGAGCCGCCCTTAGATTTCTTACAGAATGCACAGATATTTATGTAAGCTTTGATGTGGATTGCCTCGATTCTTCTATATCAAAAGGCACTGGAACGCCTGTCAGCAATGGTTTACGTGAAAGAGAAGCAGAAGACCTGGTAAGTAAATTTATGCAAAACCGGAAAATTTGCTGCTTTGAAATTACGGAAGTAAATCCCACACTTGATAAGGAAAACCTGATGGCTGAAATCGCTTTCAATATTTTACAAAGAAGTGTAAATGTGTTGATGATGTATTAAAAATGTGAAAATCCTCCGGCAGGTTTTACATTACCTAATACCCAATACCTCACAACTTAAAGCCCCGCCGGCATTTCATTTTTTTGCCGGTATTTGTTAAGAGATGGATCAATAGCGATTGCATTGTCGCAGATCTTTTGGCCTTTTTCTTTCTGACCGGTTTTTTGAAGAACCATTCCACACATAAACAATGACTGCGCATCTTTTGGATTCAAGTCCAACAGTTTTTGAAAATAATTCAAAGCCTCATTATATTTTTTTGTTTCATACAATGCATGCGCAATATTATTCAGCAGTTCTTTATTATTCGGTTTTCTTTCCATCACCGTGTTTAATGTTTTGATACCATTTTCTGAATCACCGGAATAAATTTGTGCAAAACCATAATTTTCAAAATAATCGTTGGTTTTATTATAACCATTATTTGCTGCCAGATCAAAGTATTTCAAAGCACTTTTAAAATCATTTTGATTATAAAAGATGAGTCCGAGTTCATACGACCATTGGCTTCTTGTGGGC
>DATILZ010000627.1:0-11836 GCA_035475995.1 Hanamia sp.
CCCAAAGGCTGAAGGAATATATTCCACAAATGATCTTTTTGCTGTGCCACCATTTCATTCAGGCTCAACGTGCCCGTTATCATCAATAAAGCGATCAATGTAATTCCCAAAGCAAGTTCATAGCTGATAATTTGAGATGCAGCACGCATCGCACCGAGGAGTGAAAATTTGTTATTACTTGCCCAGCCGCCAATCATAATTCCATAAACACCCAAACTAACAACACCAAAAATGTATAAAATCCCGATGTTGATATCTGCTATCTGCAAAGTCACTTCCCGTCCAAAAATAAATAACTTATCGCCCCAGGGAATAACAGCGCTTACCATAATGGCCGTAAGCATGGCGAGAATGGGACCAAGAATAAATAAAAATTTAGAAGAAAAATTAGGAACAATTTCTTCTTTAAAAAACAGTTTCATTCCATCAGCCATCGGTTGAAGTATTCCAAAAGGACCTGCCCTGTTTGGCCCGACTCTGTCTTGCATAAATGCAGCTACTTTACGTTCAGCATAAGTGGAATACATCGCAACAAAAAGAGAAACCATTACCACAACGATAATTAAAACAAGTTTTTCGGTGAATAAAATCCAGTCGATCGCTAAAAGAATTTGGTTTTGATACATGGTGAAAACTAAAATTTAATTATGGTTTTTTGTGGTCATTTATTGATAATCGTTCCGCAGATGTCTCTTTTATTTCTTTTTCTTTATCCCGGTCAATAAAAGTAGTGGATGTAGCAGGACCTGGCAAAACACTTAAATCAATATCAGGTGTATTTACCTGGCTCACCTCATTGATATCCATCATTAGCATCGGAGAACGACCATTAAGAACTTTGTTCAAAGGATCAGGTGGAACCACTTTTTTCAAATAATGATTGGTAGAAATAACTGAATGACGATTTACTTTTGTAGGCCCTTCAATAATCCAGTCGGAAGTATTTTTCTTTTCAAAACGGCAGGTATTACAGATCCAGGCTGGTTTTCCATCAATTACCTGTACTTCTCCCCATGGATCTTTCCTGGATGTTACCCGGAAAACTTCTTCTCCCCGGTTCCATAAAGTTACTTTTCCACAACATTTATCACAATCTCTGTGAGCATCTACTGGTTTCAAAAACCAAACACGGTTTTTAAAACGGTAGGTTCTATCGGTAAGCGCACCAACGGGACAAACATCGATCATATTTCCGCTGAAATCATTCTCGATCGCTTTGGAAATATAAGTTGAGATTTCAGAAGAATCGCCACGAAGCAAAATGCCTTGTGAACGTGAATTGGTCAGTTGATCAGCAACCATCAAACACCGATAACATAAAATGCACCTTGTCATGTGAAGCTGAATATATGGGCCGATATCTTCTCTTACAAATGTTCTTCTTTTAAATTCGTAACGCGTTCCTTCTGTCCCGTGGTCGTAGCTCAAATCCTGTAAATAACATTCTCCCGCCTGATCACAGATAGGACAATCGAGCGGGTGATTGATCAATAAATATTCAACAATTCCCTTTCTTGCATCCAGCGCTTTTTCACTCGTTACATTTTTTACGACCATTCCATCCATTACTTCTGTTCTGCACGAAGCAACTAATTTAGGCATTGGCCTTGGATCTTTAGTAGAACCAGCAGCCACTTCTACCAAACACGTTCTGCATTTGCCGCCGCTACCTTCCAAATGAGTGTAATAGCACATGGTTGGTGGCGCTACTTCCGGGCCTATTTTTCGTGCCGCATTTAAAATAGTAGTTCCCTTTGGAACTTCTACTGTAATGCCGTCTATTGTTACTTTAAATAATTCTTGTTGTTCAGCCATTATCTTTTCATTTTTTTAAGCCGAATTTCGGCAAAATAAATTCTTCAAATTTTGTAGCTATTTCTAATGCTCGGTTGCATCTTTAATGTCGATGCTTTTCAATTTCCAATTGATCTGCAACTAACAAGTCGTTTTTTGCATACTCAATCCATCTATTAAAATCATTGCTATCGTTCATACAACGTCTTTGAATTTTTTAGGACACTATATAAAAAAGATTGTCTATTCATCTTTAGCTCTTTATACTCATGTTTACTATACATCTTTATATCTTTTGGAAATAAAAGATGGGGCAAGGCAGTTTTCAAATTCAAATTTACTAAAGCATCAATTCTGTTTTTTTTATCTAATTTTTTATTTACCACTACTATAATATCAATATCACTGTGTTCATTTGGAACACCTGTCGCATAACTACCAAATAGCAAAACTTTCTCCGGTTGAATTTCTTCAACAATGATATCGGTTACTTGCTTTATTTGTTTATCAGTAATCAAAATAGTTTTTTACGCTGTAACTGTATTCTCCAAGGGATCAGCATAATGCGCCAATCCATAATTCCTTACCAAACATTCTTCCGGATTTAAAACATGCCATTCAAATTCATCTCTGAAATGCCGGATCGCTGCTGCAACAGGCCATGCGGCTGCATCGCCAAACGGACAAATGGTATTTCCTTCAATCCTTCTTTGTACATCCCAAAGAAGATCGATATCTTTCATTTTACCTCTACCATTTTCAATATTGTAAAATATCTTTTCCATCCAGCCGGTTCCTTCGCGGCATGGCGAACATTGTCCGCAGCTTTCATGATGATAAAAGCGGGAAATTGTATAAGTATGTTTTACAATGCACTGATCTTCATCCAACACAATAAAACCGCCTGACCCCATCGAACTTCCTGTGATGAAACCACCTTCTGCAAGGCTTTCATAATTCATTAAGCGCGGTTCACCTTTGGCTGTTCTTAATAAAAGATTTGCAGGCAAAATAGGAACTGAAGAACCGCCGGGAATGCAGGCTTTCAATCTTTTTCCGTTGGCAATTCCACCACAATATTCATCACTGTAAATAAATTCTTCGACAGTGATCGTCATATCTATTTCATAAACTCCAGGCTTATTAATATTTCCGCATGCTGAAATTAATTTTGTTCCGGTCGATCTTCCAACGCCGATTTTTGAGTATGCTTCTCCGCCTCCATTAATTATTGGAACCACCGCACAAAGCGTTTCCACATTGTTTACAACAGTCGGACAACCCCAAACTCCTTTTATCGCCGGAAATGGAGGTTTAATTCTTGGCAATCCCCGTTTACCTTCCAGGCTTTCCAAAAGGGCTGTTTCTTCGCCACAGATGTAAGCGCCTGCTCCGCGATAAATATATATCTCACAATCAAATCCGCTGCCCAAAATATTTTTTCCTAAAAAACCATTTTGTCTTGCTTCGTTAATCGCTTCCTGCAAAATATCAGCAACCCAATCGTATTCGCCACGAATGTAGATATAGGAAACAGTGCTACCGAGCGCGTATGACGAAACGATCATTCCTTCAATCAAAAGATGCGGAATGTACTCCATCAGATAACGATCTTTAAAAGTTCCGGGTTCGCTTTCATCTGCATTGCAAACGAGGTAGCGAGGAATTCCTTCAGGTTTTGCCAGAAAGCTCCATTTCATTCCGGTAGGAAAACCGGCGCCCCCACGACCTCTCAGCCCGCTTTTCTTTACCTCTTCCACAATATCTCCGGTTTGCATTTTCAATGCTTTTTCCACACTTTGATAACCGCCTTCGCGACGATACACATCAAGGTTTTTTATCCCAGGGATATTTATGTTTTTTAATAATAATTTTTCTGCCATAATCTATATTTCCTTCAGGAAAATTTTAATTATTAATTGTTTTTATATTAATGGCTCAATTTTATTAAATAACCCATTTCCACCTTTTATTAGTTATTCCAATTAGCCATTAGTTCTTCATTATGAATACTTGCCCATTCCGCCACCAGCCCTAACGCTTTTGGTGGTAAATACCCTTCTAAAATTCCCAAATCTCTTATTGAAATTTGAGCCAAAAATTCCGCATATTCAGATGAAAATGTAGTGGCAGATGATCACCAAAATACATTTTCATGAGAATACTGTAAAAACTGCTGATCACCGGCATATTCAGAAAAGGTTTTATTTACTATCTCTAAATAAAATGCATCAGGATCCATATCTATATCCTCATTCCATTTTATTTTTTTATCGGAATTATTTCAAACTCGCGAAAGTTGTTTTCATCATTCCAAAAAACAAAAACACCCTTTCCTTTCCATTCACATAAATCAATAACACCATTTATTCCATCTTCAAATTCCACTGACAATTTATATACTGGCAATGCTTCAGCTTTCTTTAAATATGGTATAATTTTATTCATTTTTAAAAAGCAACTTTTTATAAAAATGCGCATGCGGATCACATATGCTTACTTCTTATAATCATGATTGAACATCCAGTTAAATCCATATTTATCCTGAAGCATTCCAAATCTCGCTCCCCAAAATGTATCCTGTAATTCCATTGTAACCTTTCCGCCTTCTGCTAATGCAGCAAATGTTTTATTCATTTCATCAGCATCATTAAAATTTAATGAAAGCGATAAATTACTTCCTGAATTTACACGCTGTCCCTGCATTGAATCAGAAACGAGGAAATTCAAATCGCCTGCTTTAAAACTGGCGTGCATGATTTTATCTTTCTGCTCTTCTGAAGATTCCATTGGCGATTCTCCAAAGGTTTGTTTGTAAACCACTTCTCCATTCAATGCTTTGCTGTAAAAACCCAACGCTTCGTTGGCATTTCCATCGAAAGTTAAATAAGGGATAATTGCTTCCATAAATACTGATTTTACAATTAATTATTCTAATTATTTCTCTCACTGTTTTTCCTGCATTCATCAATGATGTGATCCACTTTTTCCGACGTTAAATGCTCTTTATAATATTTACCCATTTGCATCATCGGTGCATAACCGCAAGCACCAAGACATTCAACTGTTTTTAAAGTAAATAAACCATCTTCAGTTGTTTCGCCCACTTCAATGTTTAATTTCTGCTTAATATAATCAATTATCTGGTCACATCCGTTTAGCATACATGGGCCGGTCTGGCATATTTCAAATACAAATTTACCAACTGGTTTCAGATGGAACATTGTATAAAAAGAAGCAACTTCATAAACTTCAATTGGTTGAAGATTTAATAAAGATGCTACATAATCCATCGTATTTACGCTTAGCCATCCGTATTCTTCCTGCGCCATATGTAGCACACCCAACAAAGCACTCTTACTTTTACCTTCCGGATATTGCTTTATCAGTTCGTTTACTTTCTCTAATTTTTCAGGTGAAAATTGCACACTCATTTGTTTTTATTTCTTTTTTAAAGCTTCTCTACATCAGCAATATCTTGTGGCCGACCAGCTTTTTGTTTCACGATTTAAAGATCATTATAACCGATAAAAAGTATTGGTATATTTTCAAAACTCACAATTTTTTTATTTTTCCATGCTAATGGGTTCTTCATATTGTTTTCTTTTTGAAACTACTTTCTTTATTTGTCGGTCAGCATCTCCCAAAAAAATGTATTCCTACCTAAGCATCCAACTCTCCCGCTATCAAATTCAAACTACTCATCGTAATAATTGCATCACTCAATAATCCACCTTTTGTAAGTTCAGAATAGGCCTGGTAATAAACAAAACATGGCCTTCTGAAATGCAGGCGGTACGGCGATCTTCCTCCATCTGTTATTAAATAGAAACCGAGTTCGCCGTTTGCTCCCTCAACAGATGAATAAATTTCTCCAACCGGTAAATGAGTTTCACCCATGATGATTTTGAAATGGTAAATCAAAGCTTCCATTTTAGTATAAACATCTTTCTTATCGGGCAAATAAAAATCGGGAACATCGGCATGATAAACTTCAGCTTCCGCGCCCTTAAATTCCTGTACTTTTTGATAAGCTTGTTTAATGATTTCCATACTCTGCCACATTTCCTGGTCACGAACTAAAAAGCGATCATAACAATCACCAGTGGAACCGACAGGAATGGTAAAGTCAAAATCTTCATAACTGCTATATGGTGTATGAACCCTCACATCATAGTCTACACCAGCAGCTCTCAGATTCGGGCCGGTGAAACCATAGTTCAAAGCTCTTTCAGCAGAGATGGGTCCCACGCCAATTGTGCGATCCATGAAAATCCTGTTGCGTACAAACATTTCATCAAATTCTTTCAAAGCCGGTGGCCATTCTTTCATAAATCTATCGAGTTTCTCGAAAGCCTGATTGGTAAAATTTCTTTCAAAACCACCAATCCTGCCCATGTTTGTCGTGAGTCGCGAACCGCATATTTCCTCGTAAATTTCATAGATCAATTCGCGGTATTGCATTAGATATAAAAAGCCTGAAAATGCGCCGGAATCCACTCCTACAATAGAATTACAAATTAAATGGTCAGAAATCCTGGCAAGCTCCATGATGATAATACGGAGATAATCTACACGTTTTGGAGTTTTGATTCCCAATAATCTTTCACAGGTAATATGCCATCCAAAATTATTTAGTGGAGAAGAACAATAATTTAACCGATCTGTAAGTGTGGTAATTTGATAAGGAACTCTATGTTCGGCAATTTTTTCAAAAGCGCGGTGAATATAACCAACCGTTTGCTCGGCACTCACAATTGTTTCGCCATCCAGTTCTATGATATTTTGAAACACACCATGAGTGGCCGGATGTGTTGGTCCAAGATTTATGGTTGTTGTATGTTTTTCAACATTTCCTTCCGGTAAAATTACGTGTTCACTCATTTTTTATTCTTTCACTTTTATAACTACAGTAAACAAACAAATATGCAGAATTCCCTTTTTAATTCATTGATAAAAAGCAAACGTTTTAATCACGCCCAAACATCTCATCGTCTTTATCCGTGCGTTTTTGATCTTCCAAAGGATATTCTTTTCTCAAAGGAAAATATTCCATTTCCTCTACATTTAAAATTCTTTTTAAATTTGGATGGCCAACAAAATTTACCCCAAAAAAATCAAATGTTTCTCTTTCCATCCAGTTGGCCGCAGAAAAAAGAGCTGACGCAGTGTAAACATCCGGTTTTTGAATATCAGTAAATATTTTATAACGAATGCGCACATTTTCTTTCAGATTATGTAAATGATATACCACTGCCAATTCTTTTCCTTCCTGGTTGGGATAATGAACTGCAGTAAGATCTGTCATGAATTGAAATCCTAATTCAGGATCATCAAAAAGAAATTGCAGCACTTTCAGGTTCAAATTTTTATCGGAAGTGAAAGTAAGCATGCCATAAGGCTCTTCCCATCCGGTAAGTTCCTCATCAAACTTTTCCATTAATCTACTCCTGATAATTTCATTCGTTAAAGCCATAATAGTTGTAGTTCTTTGTTCGTAGTTCTTAGTTATTGAATTCCGTATGTTTCCATCAACTCTTTATATCTTGGAGAATTACGCCTTCTTAAATTTTCACTTCCTACCAACTCCTGCACTCTCAAAAATCCATCAATAACTGCTTCCGGCCTTGGCGGACAACCAGGAACGTAAACATCCACCGGAATAACCTGATCTATTCCCTGGAGAACAGAATATGTATCGAAAATTCCACCGCTGCTCGCACAAGCTCCCATTGCCAAAACCCAACGTGGCTCTGCCATTTGCAAATAAACCTGCTTTACAACAGGCGCCATTTTTTTAGCAATTGTTCCAATTACCATTAAAAGATCGCACTGACGTGGAGTAAAACTTACTCTTTCTGAACCAAACCGAGCCAGGTCATAATGAGATGCCATCAAAGCCATAAATTCAATACCGCAACAACTGGTTGCAAAAGGTAAAGGCCAGATAGAATTTTTTCTTGCTAAACCAACTACATCGCTCAACTTGGATGCAAAAAAACCTTCGCCCATATAACCTTCCGGTCCCTGAACGATAGAGTATGGTTTTTCTAAAGGTTTGTCAGTAATATTATATTGAACAGGACGTGCCATTTCTTTAATTTTTTAATTTGCTAATTAGCAAATATGCTAATTAGAGTTTTCATTTATTTATTTCGTTTTCCAATTTTCTCATTTCGCATTATTCTCCTTCCCAATCCAATCCGCCTTTTTTGATAATGTAAATAAACCCGCAAAGAAAAAATGCGACAAACATGCAAATGGCGCCAAAGCCTTCCCAGCCTAATTCTCTGAAATTAACAGCGTAAGGATAAAAAAAGATCACTTCAACGTCAAACAAAACAAACAAAATCGCTACCAAAAAGTATTTTACCGCAATCGGCTTTCTTGCATTTCCCTGAATCTCGATTCCGCCTTCAAAATTCTGTAGTTTGTCTGCTGTATTTCTTTTAGGTCCCAAAACATTTGTTCCATAAATCATTAAAGACAATAATATCGCGGCGAAGATGAGTTGGATACCGATGGGTAAGTAATTCGATGTGCTGTTTACACTTTGTACCTGTAAAAATGTGTATATCAAAATTGGAATTTTAATTCTGCAAAAGTAAGGCACCGATATCAATTATCCATAAGAGAAAATGATGTTGATATTTTTATAAATTTTTAAAAAGATTAAAATGAATTTTTAAAAAAAATTTAAAAAAAACAAAGACATTCTTTTTGAAAAAATTAAAGGCAGAAAAATTTCCTGCCTTTCCATCATTTATTCCCCCGCCAATTCATGTGGAGAAATGTAATAAAATACAATCGATGTTTAAAACGCCGGATTATCTTTTTGCTTATTCATATATTTCTGTAATAATCCAGGAAGAGCACCTGCTATCGCACCTGTGACAGATGGAGGCAATCCAAACTTGGTAGTAAGACTATTTACCAGCCCACCTTCTACCGCATTGGTGATGGTACCTCCTGAAGCAATACTACTTTCTAATTTTGAGAGTATTCCACCGAAGCCTCCGCTTTGAGATGCTTGTTGGTTTTGCAAAGAATTGGCGACATGAGTAGCTATTTCATTATGCACTGCATCTGCCTGTCCGGCAGGAATAGAAGCTGCAACCTCAGGGTTATTGCCAAGATGTTCTTTTACTAAATTCAGAATTTCATCAAACATTTTATTAAGTTTTAAAAATTTGAAATAATAATTAAATGTACCTGATTTTTTTATTTACCTAAATTCTTTTATCCAAAGACAATTGCACTTAAAAAAAACTAAAATACAAATTTGAGTTATTTCTTTATTTGCTGAAAGATTAGAACTGACAATATTCCAATCAATCATAATGAAGAGTGCATTCTACATTTTTTTCAGAAGTGCAACTTTTTGTACTCAAACTGAAATACATTATTATTAAAAAGTAATGGCATAAAAATTAGAAGGAAATATTTGATTTAAACTTTTAAAATGTCATTATGAAAAACATTATTTTATCAGTTTTTGCATCATTGATGATCATGACTGCAATGTGTCAAACAACCGGAACCGGCACAGGAAGTTCTGCAGGCACACAAAGCTCAAATAACCAACAAAGTATTACAAAGCCGCCCATTCACAAAAAACATTCATCAACAAACCTTTCTGCAAACAGCAGTATTAATGCAACAAATGCCAGGAATAATGGCTTGAAAAATACCGATTCCTCTGGCAATAGTGCTACCAGCAAGACATCTCATCCGGGTACATCTGTTTCTAAAAGCAGGAGCGGCCACACAACATCTAACAGAACCCATGCTCATACAAACAGAAGCAGCAGAAATACTAAAGATTCGAGTGGATCGTGATTTTTAAATGTTGATTTTTGTTAAAAAAAGCTGGATCAAAAACCAGCTTTTTTTATTTTCTACTGATTTTTTTATTCTTCCTCTCCTTAACAAATCATTTTGAATGAAAAACGCAGGAATGACAAGAAGCATCCGTCAAATAATGACCTTCGGTATTAAAATTATTTCAGAAAAAAATATTGAGAAAAATGGAAGAAAAAAATAGCAATAAGTCTTCACACATTTTACCACTTCTTCAAATTTATTAGGTATTTGTTTTATCGTTCTTACTTCATTGCGAATTTTGCATCTGGATGGCAAAATCGATGAATTTACTGCAGTTGCCATCATCATGTTTATGATCAGTAGTGTACTTTCTTTTCTATCAATGAGAAGTAAAAATGGAAGGGGTGAGCGCTATGAAAAGATTGCAGATATTATTTTTCTGCTGAGGCTTTTTTCTTTGTTTGTTATTACCATGTTTGTGACCTTCAACATTATGAAGTAAAAAGTTTAGGAAAACCTGGTGATCAGAATTTTAATTCCTACAATTCCGATAGAAACAGCAAGGGCTTTGATAATATATTTTCCATTGATTTTCCTGGATAAAAAAGCACCAAGCTGTGCACCCGGAATGACACCGATAACAATACCTATAACCATTTTTACAACTACAGGATCGTTATAATTTCCCTGGAAATAATGTACTATCACACTTACCGTACTCATGATCGCCAGAATAAAATGCGAAGTAGCAGTAGCAATATGCACGGGAAATAAAAGCCATTCAGCCATTGCCGGTACATGAATAATGCCGCCACCAATACCAAGCAATGGAGAAAAATATCCGACAAACACACTCAGTAACATTCCTAATCTCAGATTATAAGCATAGTCATAATGTTCGCCCCATTTATCTGTAAGATGTTGTTGTATCCAGCCCTTATGAGCGGCAACAGGTTTCTTGACAGATTCTTTTTCCCCACCTTTAAAAAAAAGAAAAACGGCAAGAGCAAGCATGATGATGCCAAAAATAATATCAAAAATACCGCGTGGAATTATCGCAGTGGTGAGCACACCAAGAATGGAACCGGGAATCGTACAAATGGCAAAAATAATTCCGGCTTTGTAATCAACTCTTCTTGAGGCCATATAAGCAATTGAGCCTGAAATAGCATTACAGGCAACAACGACCATGGAAATTGCGGTAATGGTTTCCGGAGTAAAATGCGGATACATGATGATAAGGATTGGAACCAATAAAAAGCCACCGCCGGCACCGATTAAAGTGCCCAGAGTACCAATAAAAAAACCAATCCCAATCAATAAATAAATGTTTTCCATGCTGCCTGTAAAGCTCCAAAAGTAGGGATTGATTATTGATTATTAAATTATTCAATTATTCAATTATTTAATTATTATCGTCAGCTTTATTAAAGCGCGGGAACATTTAATTTAAAGAAGTTTGTATTGAAACTTTCTTAACGCTTGAAAGTAAAAGGATAAATAAACTGATTTTAAATTTCCTTCCAGGCAATAGTTCCGAAACCTTTTCACATCAGCACATTACCACGTAAGCACATTCTCACATTGACACATTATTCAATCAACTTCCCTACCCTTCCATTTCCTGCAAAAAAAACTGCTTTTCCTTTTTTCGCTTTGCGGCAAACATGAAAACCTTCTTTACTAAAATTTGTCCAGGTTTCTCCATTATCAGTTGAAATATCTGCGCCACTTAATCCACAGGTGATCCATTTATTATTACTTAAATATTCCACGCAGCTTCTATATCCAAAAGGCGCAATCTTAGGCTCAAACCAGCTGTTACCGCCATCTTTAGTAATTGTGCAATTTTTTTCATTATCATCTTTTTTCAAAAAATCACCACCGACAACAATCATTGTTTTGCTGTTTTTTACAGCAATGGAATTAGCGCCCGTAGATTCTTTTCCTTGAATAATGGGAAGTTTAATTCTTCTGTTACGAATAAAAAAATGTGCACTTAAACCACCGGAAACAAACACGGCTTCCGACTTGTTCAGCTTTCTGATATTCGTGCCGCTGCTTGCAAAACAAGCTTCGCCTTTGTCAGCAATTGGTTTATTATTTTCAGGAATATCGCGCCATGTTTTTCCTCCATCGAAAGTTCTGGCGATATAAAAACGATCATTAACAGGATCTCCTATCACAATGCCGCTTTGATCATTCCAAAATTCCATTG
>DATILZ010000628.1:0-6977 GCA_035475995.1 Hanamia sp.
ACCGTTCCTGAAACGGTTTTTAAAATTTAAGTAATGGCAAGTGTAACTAAAGAAAATCTTGGTAATCTCCACGATAAATTAACGGTAAAAGTTTCTACAGAAGATTATCTTCCTTCATTCGAAAAAGCAATAAAAGATTACAGTAAAAAGGCAAATATTCCAGGTTTTAGAAAAGGAATGGTGCCTGCCGGAATGGTGAAAAAAATGTATGGCGCTTCAATTTATTATGATGAAGTGATCAAATCAGTAGAAAAAGAATTGAAGAATTACCTGGTAACTGAAAAGCCGGAAATATTTGCACAGCCTTTGCCAATGGAAAACGATCTGCGCAAATTGGATATGAACCATCCTGAAGAATATGATTTTCCATTTGAAATAGGCCTTAAACCTGAAGTTTCTTTAGACGCGCTTTCTGCCGCTAAAACCACTTTTTATAAAGTGAAAACCACTCCTGAGCAGGTGAATGAAGAAATTGAAAAGCTGGTAACAAAAAATGGTGATCTGAAAGATGTGGAAACGGTTTCTTCTCCCGAAAGTGTATTAAATGTTTTGTTTGAAGAAAGCGATGCTGAAGGAAACGTTGTTCCCGAAGGCCTTTCAAAAGACGATTCTATTTTATTAAAATATTTTTCTGAAGATTACCAGCAAAAACTGCAGGATAAAAAAGTGGGTGATTCTTTGGTTCTTCAGTTAAAAGATGCTTTTCCTCAAAAAGAAAGAGAATGGATTTTGGATGATTTGGGATTGGATAAAGAAGATGCTTCTTCTTTGGACAAATATTTCAAAATGTCCATTACCAAAATCGGTTTGGTAGAAAAGAAAGAATTGAATGAAGAATTTTTTAACCAGGTTTTCCCGGGTAAAGATTTAAAAACTGAAGAAGATTTTCGTAAAGCATTGGAAGAAGAAATTCAAAAACAATGGGATGCTGCAGCGCACAATCAGCTTCAGGATCAGATTTATCATATTTTAATCGAAACTCCGATAGAATTTCCTGTTTCTTTTTTAAAACGCTGGCTGGAAATCGGAACCGAAAAACAAAAAACTTTAGAAGAGGTAGAAGCAGAATATCCAAAATTTGAAAGCCAGCTGAAATGGACACTCATCAGCGATAAAATTATTAATGATAATCATCTCGAAGTTTCTGAAGAAGAATTAAGAAACAACATGAAAAAAGAGATCATGGGTTATTTTGGACAGATGAACCTCGGTGAAGATACCAGCTGGTTGGAAAGCTATGTTGACCGTATGATGAAAGATGAAAAACAGGTGGACGCTTCTTACAGAAGATTAGTTACTGAAAAATTATTCAACTGGCTGGAAACACAGGTAACTCCGGAAGAAAAAGAAATTTCTTCAGAAGAATTTATAAAGATGCAGGAACACCATCATCATCACTAGTTTGGAGTTTGGAGTTCATAGTTCGGAGTTTGAAGACACAATACTGAAAATTAGCTCAATTTTTACGAACATTAAATTCACAGCCCTTCAACTCAGTTCCACCAAGATAAATAATCCACCAAGATAAATAATAAGTGAAGTAATCATCTTGTTACCTCATCTGCCAGGTCAGATAATTCTTTTCTTTTTTCTTCAGTAATATAATTTCTGTCATAAGCTCTATATAATTGTGATTTACATTCACAGGCTGAACCGCTGGAATAGGTAAGGAAATTTATAAATTCTACGTTTCCTTTCCTTCCAAATCCTTATGCAATATTATTGAACCTGAAGATGTGATGATTTGATCTTTCAGCGCAAAGTCTTTGGAAAAATGACCGGTGGTTGTTAAATAAGGAATTTCTTTGTATTGCAATCTGGCCTTTTGGGATACTTTAAAATCTTCAAAACATTAAATTGTAGCCATAAAAATAATTTGAATTGGAACTGAACCGAAGCAACTAATTAAAAACAACATAAGTATATCAAGAACTATGAATACAGAACTATTAACTATGAACGACAAACGACGAGCGACCAACTCCAAACGACGAACTATGAACTAAAAACTGCCCTTCTGTCTTATTTTTTTTGTTAGCATAATATTTGGAACTTCACTCCTGTAAAATGTTTTTACACTAAATTTAATGTATGAATACAGGAAAAGAATTTGAAAAATATGCCGTCAAACACAGAGGCATCAGCAGCAATACGCTTGATGGATATATCAAGCATAACGTAACGAATCTCACGCCGAATATTATTGAGGAAAGGCCCATGAATGTAGCTGTAATGGACGTTTACAGCCGTTTGATGATGGACAGGATTATCTTTTTGGGATATCCGGTGAATGACGAAGTGGCCAACATTATCACCGCGCAATTGTTATTTTTGGAAAGCACTGATCGTACAAGAGACGTGCAACTTTATATTAATTCTCCCGGTGGTGGCGTTTATGCAGGATTGGGATTATATGATACGATGCAGTTTGTAAATCCCGATATTGCCACAATATGTACCGGAATGGCGGCAAGTATGTCAGCCGTATTGATGGCAGCAGGTGCACCTGGAAAAAGAAGCGCGTTAAAACATTCCCGGATCATGATGCACCAGCCAAGTGCAGGTGCTATGGGACAGGCATCAGATGTAGAAATTACAGTAAATGAAGTGCGCAAAATAAAGCAGGAACTTTATGAGATTCTAAGCAACCATACCGGCCAAAGCATAGAAAAAATTGCTACAGATAGTAGCCGCGATTATTGGATGACAGCTGACGAAGCAAAAGAGTATGGATTAATCGATGAGGTATTAATTACCAATTCAAGAAAACAAAAAAAATAAGATCTTACATAAAAAACAGAAAATATGAATTTTTATAAAAATAATTTAATGAATATTACATCTGAAGAAGAAGAACCTGAAGTACCCGTGCCTGAAAGCCCGATTGAAAAAATAATGGGTGGAATGATGTTTGATAAAAAGTTTCTGGAACAAAGGAAGGTGTTTTTGTGGGGAGAGGTTCATGATAAAAGTGCCAGGGAAATTACCAACCGGCTTTTATACCTGGAAGCGACAGACCCGGGAAAAGAAATAACTTTTTATATCAACAGCCCCGGAGGTGTGATCACCAGTGGCATGGTAATTTACGATACAATGCAAATGATATCTTCGCCGGTAAGTACTGTTTGTATGGGGATGGCAGCGAGTATGGGAAGCATTTTGCTGAGTGGTGGCGCCAAAGGAAGACGCTTTATTTACCCGCATGGCGAAGTAATGATCCATCAGCCAAGTGGTGGCGGACAGGGAACGAGCGCCGACCTGGAAATTATGGCTGTTCAGATTTTAAAAGCAAAGCAACTTGGAGCTAAAATACTTGCAGATAATTGTGGCCAATCGTATGAAAAGGTGATGAAAGATTTTGACCGCGATTACTGGATGGATGCCGACGAAAGTAAAAAATATGGAATAGTAGATCAAATATTAAAAAAATTGTAAAGCATCGTTTTGACAGTTTTTATTGTCTTATATAAGAAAAATTAGCATTTATTTTTTTAGAAAAAAAGTAATTTGCAACAAATATCTGTAAACCCAATGGCAAAACAACAAACATTACATTGCTCATTTTGCGGAAGAAGCCGTGATGAAGTAAAAATCCTGATAGCAGGCCAGGAAGGACATATCTGCGAAAATTGCATAGAGCATGCACAGGAAATTATTATGCAGGAAATTGTTCCGCAGGAAAATGCTTCTGTTTCCAATTATAAACTTTCTGTAAAGAAACCAATTGAACTAAAGAAATTTCTGGATGAATACGTAATAGGACAGGATGATGCAAAAAAAGTGCTGGCAGTAGCAGTTTATAACCATTACAAACGCCTGAATCAGAAGATTGACAATGATGTTGAAATTGAAAAAAGCAACATTATAATGGTGGGCGAAACCGGAACCGGTAAAACATTACTGGCCAAAACCATTGCACGAATTTTGAATGTTCCTTTCGCAATTGTAGATGCTACCGTTTTTACCGAAGCAGGCTATGTAGGCGAAGATGTAGAGAGCATTTTAAGCCGTCTTTTACAAGTGTGCAATTTTGATGTAAACGCTGCACAAAAAGGAATCGTTTATATTGATGAAATTGATAAAATTGCCCGAAAAAGTGATAATCCAAGTATCACCCGTGATGTAAGCGGAGAAGGCGTTCAGCAGGGATTGCTGAAGTTACTGGAAGGTACAGAAGTGCTCGTACCGCCACAAGGTGGACGTAAGCATCCGGAACAGAAATTAATTAAAATAAATACGAGCAATATTCTCTTTATCTGCGGCGGTGCTTTTGATGGTGTCGATAGATTAATTGGCCGCAGAATCAATACGAATGCAATTGGTTTTAGTGTGAATAAAGAACTGCAGGAATACCAGCGTAAAAACCTGTTGCAGTTTGTAAATGCACAGGATCTCAAATCATTTGGCCTCATTCCGGAATTGCTCGGAAGGCTTCCGGTAGTTACCTATCTGAATCCATTGGATGCTTCCACTTTGAGAAATATTCTTACCGAACCAAAAAATTCCCTCATTAAACAATACAAAAAATTGTTCGACCTGGAAGGAATTAACCTGGTAATAGAAGAAGAAGTTTATGACTTTATGGTAGAAAAAGCGATGGAATATAAGCTCGGCGCCCGTGGTTTAAGAAGCATTTGTGAAAGCATACTGACTGATGCCATGTATGAGCTTCCTTCTCAAAAAGTAAAAACATTTACAGTAACATTAGAATATGCACAGCGTAAATTCAGTATTAGTAAATTGAGTATGTTGAAGGTGGCATAGATTTACTCCTGGATTGCAATAAACGAAGAAATAAACGGAATTTATACTTTAACGATGGTTTGTACCACAAACCATCGTTTTATTTTCAGGAAATTACTTTTCAATCTTTTAAGATCTATTGAACATTTTTATTACCGGCTCTCTTATACTTTTTGCTTCTTCTCCTGAATAGAAAAATATGGTGCTGGCAATTTCTGAAGGATTTACCCAGCTATTGAAATCAGCTTCAGGCATGGATTTCCTGTTTTCAGGTGTATCAATCGTGCCGGGAACAATTACAGTAGTTACCACATCTTTTCCTTTTGCTTCAGCATTTAATATTTCGGCCAAACGAAAAATCAATGATTTGGACAAAGTGTATGCCACTGTTCCTTTTCCTTTGGATGCTTCTAAGCCCTGGCGCGAACCAATTAAAAAAATCCTGCCATTGTTTTGTTGCATCATTTGTATAAAAATAAACCTTGCGATATTATAGGCAGTTTCGAAATTCAGCTGGTATTGCTTGTAAATATCCGCGGTTGTTGCAGAATCAATATTTCCCATGGTAAAACCTCCGGCTGTCAGAACTGCCACATCTATTTTGCCATGTTTTTCGACAACATCCTGAACAAATTTTTGACAGCTTTCTTCATTCAATAAATCAATTGTTACTTCTTCGAAGGTTTTGTTTGTATAATTACCTGTGGCTGATTTAGAATGAAGTGTTCCGATAACAGTATAGCCTTCATCACTAAATTTTTTTGATACCGCTTGTCCAAGGTTGCCTCCAGCGCCGGTTATAATAACTGTCTTTTTCAAAATCTTTTTCAGAATTTATTAGAAGCTGCAAAAATATTCTTTATTACTCAACTTCATTTCTTTTCCATATTCGAAAAATTTATAGAGTCAATGACTGTAAATTTGTGCCCTTTGCTAAAAGCCGGTTTTTACAGAGAGATCAGAATTAATGAAAAAAACACGCCCTTTTTTTTCGGTTATCCTTACTAGTTACAACAGGTCTGCACTTCTTGTAAGGGCGCTCAATTCTTTAATCAGCCAGACTGAAAAGGATTGGGAGGCAATCATTATTGACGATGGGAGCACAGACGATACTGCAGTTAGAGTCGCCTCATTTTTAAAGTTTGGTAAAAAAATTAATTACGTAAAACAGAATTCGCAGGGTGCTGCGGGTGCAAAAAATACAGGGATTCTCTTGTCGAAAGGAAAATATGTTACTTTTTTGGATTCCGATGATGAATACTATCCTTGCCATCTTCAGTCCAGAAAAATGATACTTGAAGCAAATCCAGAAGCCGGATTTTTGCATGGCGGCATAATAGTGAGCGGCAGTAAATATGTGCCGGACAGATGGGATTGTCGCAAAATGATTCATCTGAAGGATTGCAGTGTAGGCGGTACTTTTTTCATAAAAAGAGAGCTTTGCATTTCGCTTGGTGGCTTTGCTGACATTACTCTTGGCCATGATGCTGATTTTTTTGACAGAATAAATAACGCTGGCATTTTAAAAATAAAAACGGCTGAGCGTACCTATGTTTACCACCGGGAAAATTCCAACTCTATCACTAATAAAGCGGCGGCTTATAGAAAACTGTCAGCACCGCTGTAAAGAAGTAAAAGGATAAAGTACTTTCCTCCTTTGAAAAAATCCTGAGATAAAAATAATTTGCACATAAAAAATTTGCATTAATTTGTTGTCGGTTTAACATGTTTCTTCGCTACCCTTCGAACATTACTGAAATTACGGATCAATAAATAAAATTTTTTCAAATTATCCATCTTCAGAAAATGCTTACCGGCTTTAAATTGCTGAAATGCTTTGCCGTATTAGCTTTCAGTGTTATCTTGTTTTTTTCCTGTAACCGGAAATCTTCCACAGATTATTCCGGATGGAAGGTTTATGGTGGAAATAAAGAAGCGAACCATTATTCTTCCTTAAATCAGATTGACACCAATAATGTTTCGCAATTACAGGTTGCCTGGACCTATCATACAGACGATGCTGACAGTATGACTCAAATCCAGGTGAATCCCATTATTATTGATTCGATTCTTTTTGGGGTTTCGCCCAAACTAAAACTTTTTGCCGTTGATGCCGCCACCGGAGAAGAAAAATGGGTATTTAATCCTATGAATGATTCGAATGTAAAGGGTGCAGGATATTTTGGAATGAATGTTTGCCGAGGTGTTACTTTTTATGTCGATCAAAATGACCA
>DATILZ010000629.1:0-2454 GCA_035475995.1 Hanamia sp.
AACCTGGAAAGCCGCAGCCGGTTGTTTTTGCCTTCTCCTACTTTAAAAAGAAGCGCATATTTTTTGATCCATTCATCCGGAAGAATGCCAAGCGTGCCATCATTCAGTTGCACAAAAGATTGCTTATTGGTCAATGCTTTCTGAATTTCAGCGATGCCGATAAGCTGCTCGCCAAAAGCCAGTTCTACTTTTGCATCAAACCAATCCATCCCGCTGCTCAGGTGAATATGAGTAGAAGGTTTGGCGGTATTGAAACGGAAATTTTTAAGTGCTTCAAAACCATAAACCGGCACTTTCATTTCCTTCATGGCATCTACAAATAAAAAGAACCAGTTATTTTTCAATACATCAGCGCCTTTCAATACAAGACTTTTATTTTGGGGCTGATGTATAAATTGAGAATGAAGGCTGCCAAGCTTTGAAATAAACTGCTGTTCGGCTTCCTTATTGCGTTTGACCATCAATACCTTGTCGTTATCGGGCACAATGATCGTGTCTTTATCACTCGATTTTACACTAAAACCTTTGTAAGTAAACACCGGCTGAAACATTAAATATTCGCCTTTTTCAATCAACATGATACTGATATCCGGCTGCCCTTCTTTAGTTTCTCTGATCAATGAAGGTGCAAAAGAAACAGTATAATCATTGGAAAGAGGAAGCGCCACATCTTTTAAAAAAGAAGGCCATTCTTTGTTGGGAATATGAAGCGTATTTCTAAATTTTTCAACCAGCAAAATATGTTCTGATCTTGACCATAAGTAAAACGTTTTATCATAAAGAAATAACAGATCGCTATTCCACTGGTTCTCTGATAATTTCACTCTTTCCTGGTCAAGATTCACATTGCTTTCCATTAATTTTTCATCGCCTGAAGGAGAAATAGCAAATTCAATAGCTGGTTTTTCAGAAGAGAGATCAATGGCCTGAAGATTTTGAGTGGTAAAATTTTTGCCTTCTGGTAAATAAAAAACCGGCTTATTTTCATGTTCTTCAAAAATGCGTTTCAGTTTCGGATGAATAAATTCTGCCATCAGCATTTTCGTTTCCTGAGGCAATTCTTCATTCTCATCATGAATGATATTTTCCCAAAAACCACTGAAAGGAGAATTACGGTTCAGGTATTTATTGATCTCTGAAGGCTGCAGTTTTCTTGCCTGCTGAATGAGTTGTTTGTCTTTATCATTAAAGTCGGTCGTATTAATAAATTTTGACAAATCCAGTTTTTCTATCCGTCCGAGAAATTTATTTTCCTGCTCATCATAATCCCCCTGAACCACATCAATAGAAACAAATGGAAATGATTTTTCATTGGCATTAAAAACCAAAGTAACCTGTTTGTTTTTGGTAGAAATAATTTTTACCTCTTCCTCCATCACTGCTGTTTCCACAGGCGTTTCAGCCCGCACAGGCAAAGGAGTAGAGACTCTTCTGATGGAAGAATCAATTACTTTTAAAAATGGTTTTCCATCTTTGTAAATGAATTCAAATTTGCCTGAAAGATCGTCATCAAGACTGTATCCATATCCCTGCAACAACTTATTTTTTTCTTTATCCCAATTGCGGATGCTGTCGAAATAATTTGGGCCCCAGTTGTTCAGTAACTGAAGAAATAAGGCCGTTTTGTGTTTGCATAATGCATGATCTCCGTCATCACAATTGCAGGAAGTATCAAAATTCCGTTCTTCATTTTTTTGCAAAATAATGTGAAAAGTTTCGCCATTTGTTTCCAGATCTGCTTCCACTTTTTCGTTTGCTGCCTCAATAATATTGCATTTGTTTTTCCTTAAAATTTCTTCTGCAGCAGTATAATTTTCCATTCCCGAAAGCATACGAATCATTTTAAGATCAATAAATCTTATTTTAACAACTGTATGTTTTTGATTGTATACCGGTATTCCTTCTGCAGAATCGAGTAAGTTTTTATCAACGAGATCCTGCAATTGCATTAATGCCGCAGCTTCATGCCGGCAAATGTCACTGATATTATAGGGGCAGGAGCAGCGTACGGAAAATGTTTTGGGGTCGTCATATTTGTCAATTTGCACTTTATAAAAAGTGTTGTAGCTATCATCCCTCACCCTAAAAAGCACGGAATGCATCAGTTCGTCATGCTCGACAAGCTCCACAAATCGTTGAGAATAAATTTTCTTTCCACGGCGGATCACTTCGTCCGTGCCCGAATTATAGATGTATTTAATAAAATAGGGTAGTGCCAAAAAAGTAAAGTTTATAATTAAAAACGCTCTTTTTACAAGGATTATTTGTGAAAAAAGCAATTTGCAAAAATAAGCAAAAATTAAAAGTCCCGGAAGGCAGTTTCGTTCTAAATTATAATTATTTAAAAAAATTATGATAGTTTTTGTAACGTATCGGATTCAAATCATTCTAACAAATGACAACGATCATATTGTCAAATTGTATGGTTCTTCTTTTAGGAATTATCTTTGCATT
>DATILZ010000630.1:0-2015 GCA_035475995.1 Hanamia sp.
ATGATAAAAGACGCGCCGGTAGTGCCTTTATGGTATGATATGATCATCTGGCTCGTTCAGCCTAATGTAAAAAATTTCATTCCCAATAGTCAGAATTTGCTGGAATTGAGAAGAGTGAAGCTGGAAGAATAGCGAGGGAGTTGAGTTTAGAAGACTTTAGTAAGTTTAGAAGTGTTTAGTGAAAAACAAGAACATAAATCTGAAGTATTTGTTAGTTTACTGTTCTCTTTAATTAAAAAAAGACTAATCCGGCAGTAACCATATGCATAGTTATTGGCAAGAATAAAATTTATTTTTTTATACAAAACTTCTATCGCCTCCTTTTCCTGGAAAGATGCTTTTTTACAGCACTCTTTTTTGCAACAGACCGATGTGCTTTCTTTTTTACAACCGTTTTTGGAGGTTGATTGGTGCTCATTTCTTCATTCTCTTCTCCACTTGAAGGAACGCCGGGATCAAAGATCGCTTCCAGATCCTTTGAATGATAAATGTTGCTGTTGTATTTATTTCCCAACACAATAATTGTTACGGAATCCTGTATCATTCTGATAAAAGAAGCATTATTTCCATGCCACCAGCCGTTGTGGTAAATCACTTTTTTGCCATTGGGATATACATTCATTCTCCAGCCATAGCCATAATTCCTGATACCCGGCTTTTCATTACTGTACGGCGTAAAAGCTTTTTCCAAAGTTTCTTTACTGAAAATCTGGTTGCTGTACATCGCCTGGTCCCATTTCAACAAGTCTTCAGGAGTGCTGTAAATATTTTTATCACCAATGCCGCAATCAAGGAAAGTAAACGCTTCCTGCCTGCCGCGATAATCGTAAGAAGGCATTGCTGTGGCGCTGTCCGCAATGCTATAAACATAGGTGTCTTTCATTTGCAGAGGAGTAAAAAATTGCTGCTGTAAAAAAGCCGCATATGAGATACCTGATGCTTTTTCAATAATTAATCCAAGCAATGCATAATTGGTATTGCAATAAGTAAAATGCGTATCAGGGGTAGTTGCCGCCGGCTTATATTTTATTAGATAATCCAGCACATCCTGATTTGTGCAATGTTGCTTTTTATCCCAACCCAGTTGTTCCATAAAATATAAATAATTTGGCAAACCGCTTCTGTGATCCAGCAGATCTTTCACCTTTACATTCTCATAAGGAAAATTGGGGAAAAACTTTTTTACATCATCGTCCAAAGAAAGTTTTCCCATTTGAGCCAGTTTCAAAGTAGCCATGGCGGTGAACGTTTTTGAAACAGAGGCGAGGTGAAAAGCGCTGTGTTTGGTAAGTGAATCTTTTTTCTGAAGATTATAAAATCCATGATAATCTTCAAATAATACCTGTCCTTTTTTCGCTACCAGTATGGCGCCATTAAAGCCTGTCCGTAATAATTTTTTTTCATAAAAATCCTGGATCTCATTATGGTAACGTTCAAATTCGTCTGTAGGAAGATTGCCTGGAACGGGCGCCACATAACCAGTTGAATCTTTATGTTCGGGTTTCACTTTGATGGCGCTTGAGCCGCAGGAAGAAATGATAGAAAATAAAACAAATGAGGCAACGAAAAAAATTATAGGTTTCATCAAAAAATTTTCAGGGATTTAGGAGCTATATTTGCAATATTACATTACAATTTTAAAATGCCGGAGAAAAAAATTACCAGTTATCCTAAAGAAAAAATAAATATTCTTTTTTTAGAAAACATTAGCAAAACCGCCGCCCAAAAGTTTCTTGATGCAGGCTATACTTCAGTAAAAAGGGTGGCAGGAGCAATGACAGAAAGTGAACTCGTTAAAGAAATTAAAAATGTTCATTTGCTTGGTATTCGCTCGAAAACAAAAGTCACGGAAGAAGTTTTAAAGAATGCTTCGAAATTACAGGCAATTGGATGTTTTTGTATCGGAACCAGCCAGGTAGACATTGAAGCTGCCACCGATAAAGGCGTTCCTGTTTTTAATGCACCGTACTCTAATACTCGTTCTGTGGCTGAATTAGTGATGGCCGCTTCCATTA
>DATILZ010000631.1:0-7655 GCA_035475995.1 Hanamia sp.
AACTTCGTGAATCCAATGGTTAAATTGAGGAATAGTAATTCTGTTCAACTTCATCTCAAGCCTGTCGTAATACAGCCAAACAGCAGTAATAAACCTCATCATCAAAGCCATTGGCTCAAACTCTGATATTTACTAAAATTCGTCTTTGATTGTTAAAATACAAATCCAAATTATTTCTTCCTTTACTACATCACGCAATCAATGGAAGCACAAGAATTTCTTTTTCCTGTCCTTTCTTTTCCTGTGATTGTTTGATGACTGTTTTAAAAAAATTAATGAGCTCATCTGCATGATAATCAAAAGTAAAAAAATGCCTTTGCTTCCAAACATTATTCCTGATTTCTGTCATTAATGGTCTGTTTTGTAATAATCCTTTTAAATCATGCATGTTATTAAAAAACAAACCGAGATTCAGTTCTTTTACAAGAGATTGAATCGCAACTGTATGTCCTTCATTATTTTTTTGAAGCATGGGTAATCCGGCCAACGCCAGTGTTGACAAGCGCGCAGGAATATTCAGGTCATCCCAGTTCGCACGCATTAATTCACCAAAATTTTCACTTTCAAAAAAATGAAGCCAGCCGGCATCGTATTGCGAAAATTCTTTTATCCAGTTTTCCTGATCCACATTTGGATGAATGTGTAAATATCCGGGAGCGAGGGTATTCGTTTTATCTATCCATTCTTTCCATTGTCCATGTGTAAAATCGCCATAAAAATGAAGATGAATATTTTCTTTAGCAAGTTCTTCCACATTGTAAGGATGCAATCCAATTGGTCGCCCGGGAACTACTGTGTGAAAAGCGCCATCGGCATTTGACAACAACGGAGAGCGTTCATCAGTAAACCAATCTTTCTTTGGAAGATCGCCGTCTAATACAAGGCTTAAATTGTTTTCATTATTAATTAAAAATTCCTCAAACCATGCTTTCATTTCATTGCTGCAATAAATTTTTCCATCGGCTTTTGTAAACAATTCGATCAGTTCATTCCATGTTCCTTTTTCCCTGCAAATCATCGGGCCTTCTTTAAAGTGCCACACGAAAGGTATGCCGGTATTGGCCTTCAGCACTTCATACGCAATTGGGACCGCCTGAAAATTCAGTAAGGCATAGATAATATCGGGCTGAATTTTTTTCACTTCTTCTTCCCAGTTACTGTAATCAATATCCTGGATGTTTCCAAAAGGCAATGGGCCTACATAATTATACCAATAAGGATTTTTTATCCACAAGCCATACAATTTGTGGCCTCTTTCTTCCAGCGCTAAAATACGTTCTGCATTATAAGCAAGCTCGCCAACCAGCAATATTTTTAATCCATTGCTGCCGGAAGAAACGACTGCTTTTTCACGAAATCTTTCATAGCGTTTTTTCTCATCCATAAAATTTCCCATGGAAGTATGATATCGCAAAGGAACCGTAACATTATAAAAAGAGCGAAAAGTATTAATGCCGCCAAGTGGTTCCTGCATGATCTTACAGCGTTGATAAGGATGATCTGCCCATTCGCAGGTAAGCTCACCCGAATGAATGTGTTTTCCTTTGATCTTATTCCAGAATAATTTATTCAGATCATCACTTTCCAGTTCGCCGCGATCGGTCCAGCGGTGATCATTTTTATGATGCATCACCTGCACCAACTGATACCATTGATTATTTAAAACCCCTTCTGTCCTGCGGTTGTAATGATGCACCAACGAAGAAAAAGCAAGAACGGCCTCCGGATCTTTTTGCAAAGTATCAACCAATGACCGCAGATGATCTTTATACATTACATCATCCGAAGGAAGATAAGAAATGTAATTGCCACGCGCAATATTCAATGCATTATTGATGGAAGCACCAAGCCCTTTATTTATTGGATGCTGCAGATATTTTATTCTTGGGTCTTCCAAATATTTTTGAGCCAGATGATAAGTGAGATCGGTAGAACCATCATTTACAATGATCAATTCCCAATTTGAAAGAGTTTGTTTAAGTAAAGAATTGATTGCACGTGCGATAAATCTATCCTGGTTATATGTGGGCATAATGACCGTCACCAAAGGCTTTTCATCTTCAATCATAATTTATACTTTTAAAAATTCCGGTGCATTAATTTTCCGGTCGTTAATAGACGTTTCCACTTCCTGATGATATGCGCCGCTGGGCAAAATGCCACAACCTCCAAATTTTTTCATTACTCTTAATTGAGCAAGAACATCTTCGCCACAATGCTGCTCGGGCAGATCTTTCCAGAATTCAAAACCGCCGCATGCTGATAATTTTTGTGTATCATACATCACACAACCCCCTACCCAGGCTACTTTATACGGCTTTGGATTGTCCGGAGTACAAGAATATTTTTCCTGCACATGAAGAATATTGGCAGCATTATGAAGCTTGTAACGCTGCCACAAATCATCTTCCGGAACAATTGTTTCAGGATAAATTTCATCTTCCCAGAATTCAATGTGCTGCTGATGCGGGCGATGATCGTTTCTATAACTTAAACCCGTTAATGCAGAACCTACAAAACCACATTTATATTTTTGTAAAATAAGTTTCATGTTTTGCAGAACATAAGGCTCTAAAATAACGTCATCATCAAGGAATAAACTATAAGGCGAATTGGAATGATCTAATAAAAACTGCCTTTGCTGTGCCATTCCTTTTTGAGGATAATTTTTTAAAATCGTAACAGGATGATCATGCAGTTTTAATAAATTAATCACGGTTTGAATGGTTTTGTCCTTGCGAATACTGTCATCCAAAGCCTGGTCTGAAATTGTCACCTCAAAACTCTTTTCCGATTGAAAGCAAAGGCCTGTAAGTGTTACTGCCAGGGCTTTCAGTCTTTTGAAAGTCGGTATTAAAACATGAATATCTCTCATCTTTTCCATTATTTATCCTGTATTAATACTTTTGTTATTTATTAAAAAAAACCTCAAAAAATTACCTGTTGTTTTCGCCAGTGTGTTTCTAACTTTTTATACCGGCATCATTTTTCCTGTTCTTTTAAAATCGCTTTTTGTTTCTCCATCATCTGTAATATCATTTATCCTGTGAATAATATCGGTAGTAGAAATATGATGAAGCGGCTGAAAAATCTTCACTTCACAACCAAGCCTTTTTAACAGCGGCATTTCGGGTATTGAAGTTTCTGTATAATCCGAGCCTTTTACAAAAACATCCGGATGCACCGCCTTGATCAATTGCCGGGGGCTCTCTTCTGCAAATGAAATGATGTAATCAACGCTTTGCAGGCCAGCCAAAACTGTAATGCGGTCTTCCAGGGTATTTACCGGACGGTCGGGACCTTTCACCTTTCTGGCACTTTCATCATTATTCACACCAACGATAAGTACATCACCGGCTTCGCGTGCCTTGTCCAATAACTCAATATGACCTTTATGAATGAGATCAAAACATCCGTTTGTAAATACGATTTTCTTTCCTTTTTTCCTCAATTCTTTAATGGTATTCAAGAGATCCTCCTCATTGGAAATATATTTTGGAATGGCATTAAAATAAGATTTCAATTGAACGTTTGAACATTCTGTTGTTCCATCTTTCTGAACCACAATGGCTGCTGCCGCCGCGGCAATCTGAACACACGTTTCCATTTTTAAATTTGATGCCATTGCCAACGCCAAGGCGCTTACAAACGTATCTCCTGCGCCAATTGTGTTTTTAGAATCGCGCGGAATACAATCGACGTGATAAGGCTTTTTGCCCTTTCTGATGAGCACAACACCATCGTCATCGAGTGTCACCGCTATATTATGCGCGCCGGTTTTGGTTAATAAAATTTCTGAATTTTTCATCACCTGGTCGGCACGTTTATTTTTCGCAATTTTAGATAGTTCTAAAAGTTGCAATGCTTCTTCATAGTTTGGTTTTACTGCATCCGGATGGATGATTTTGAACCGGTTCAGGTTTTTTGAATCAACCAAAATGGGTTTTTGAAATGAAGAAGTTAAAGACTGAAGCGATTGAATTAATGGATCGGTAATTACGCCAAAGCCATAATCAGAAAATAAAACAGCATCGGCAAAACCGCTCACCTCCAGGATCCTTTGCAACAATTCTTCTTCAAAATTTTTATCGATCACTGATACGGTTCCTTCATCCAAACGGAGAATAATATTCGACTGCGCGATCACTCTTTTCTTAGCGATGGTTTTTCTCGTTTTATCGCGCAAAATATATTCGCAATGAACATTGTTCTTTTGCAAAACATTCAGAAGTTCGTGAGCATTGGAATCTTTACCAAGTACTGTCAGGTAGTATGTTTCAGCTCCAAGCGCTGAAAGATTAATAGCGGTGTTTGCGGCCCCTCCGCAACTGTATTTTTCTGATTCTGCATTAAAAACCGGAACCGGAGCTTCGCGGCAAATCCGATCTGTTGTTCCATAAATATAGGTATCTAAAATCGCATCACCTACAACCAATATTTTAAGATTCTTAAAGTTTTCAATTATATTGTTTATTTCTTTTTCCATACCTCAGTGCTTTTCTTGTGTGATAGTGAATGGTGAGTGGTGAATGGTGAATCTAAACTACCTCTAAACTCTTCTAAACTACCTCTAAACTCTTCTAATCCTTTCTAATATTTTCCTCTCACAACCTTACGGCCATGAAGTTTCTGTCATCGGAATTACCATTACTTCGGGGATCACTGTTGCATCCGGCTGACATAAAATATATTTTATCGTTTCTGCTACATTTTTAGGATCCTGTAAAACATTAGGATCTACATCCGGAAAACGTTCTAAAATAAATGGAGTTTGCATTCCTCCCGCCACCAGTGCCGTAACTTTTATATGATCCTTCCGGGCTTCTGAATGCAAAGCATGGCTGAAACCAAGCAAGCCCCATTTGCTGGCGTGATAAGCAGCAGCATTAGGCCAGGCGCGCTTTGCAGCCGTTGAAGTAATGTTTACGATATGGCCTTTGCCATTTTTTTTCATAAAAGGATATACGCTTTTTGAAACATTGAACGGGCCTGTCAGATTTACACTGATCTCTTTATTCCATTCTTCAAAACTTAATTCTTCAATTGATTTTGTA
This sequence comes from Hanamia sp., assembly GCA_035475995.1. Lineage (GTDB taxonomy): Bacteria > Bacteroidota > Bacteroidia > Chitinophagales > Chitinophagaceae > Ginsengibacter. Next base: position 5,055 of record DATILZ010000631.1, read on the forward strand.
AAATCAATTCCTGCATTATTGATCACCGCATCAATGTTTCCAAATTCTTTGATCACATCATCAATTACCTGCTGTACATTTTTTTCATCAGCTACATTCATCGGATAACTTTTGATATTGCCGCCGGAATCAGTAATTTCTTTTACAATACTTTCCAACTTCTTTTCATTGACATCAACGGCAATCACCTTGGCGCCATCTTCAGCCATCGTTCTGCAAATGGCCGCGCCAAGGCCTTGTCCGCCTCCTGTTACTAAAATTACTTTTCCTTTTACATTCTTCATTTTTAAATCCTTTTTTTTTTATTATTAAAAAATAGAGTTGCCGTGTTAAAAAAATCGTTTTTATGATGCAATCAACTCATTAGAAAATCGTGTTTTTTGTTGCTTTACTGCTGAGAAAGTTTCAAGCCAGTCATTGGTAAAACGTTCGATATTAAACTTTTCAAGAGCCGTTTCTTTCGCACCGCGTCCCAATTCTTTTGCTTTTTCAATATCATTTAAAAGCAGATCCATTTTTTTGATCAGCATATCTACATTGGTATCTATAAATCCCGAAAAATTATTTCTTATGGTTGTTGACATTTCTGTGGTCGCCAATCCCACTATTGGAACACCCGTCATCATTGCTTCACACACCGAAAGGCCGAGGCTGGTGTACCGGATCGGGTTAAAAAAGAAACGGTACTGAGCAATGAATTCAGAAAGCTTTCTGTTATTGATTTCTCCGACGCCACCTACTTCCTCTGAACCCATACCCACAATATCCAGCGGAATTTCTTTCCTCACTTTTTCAAAAACATCCAGTCCCAGCCTTCGTCCTCTTTTTACAATTCCATTTATGACCACAATTCCTCTTTTTATTTCACCGGAATAAGAAACATTTTTATCAACCATCACACCATGTTCTATTACTTTGGTAGGTGTACGGTTGTTGTTCCACATCAGTTCGTTAAAATGGGTTACATGTATCAGCAAAATATCCGGATCATCTACCACATGTTTGGTATTAGTCGGCGATTCTCTTGGCGGATCATGTTCAAGGTAGATTTTTGGCAAGGCTCTTTGTTCTTCAGATAAAATTTCAAACTGATCTTCCAGGTAATTTTTTTTGGATTGAAAAAGAATACAATCAAATTCAATTTCTTTTACTTTTTCCGACGGAACATTTATTACGTTATCGCCCCATGGAAAAGAGTGTGTCCTGCCACCATAGCCTTCTTCAGCGCTTCCTTCTTTATAAGGAAGATAAAAAACACAATCGGTCTGGGTTAAATAATAAAGATAGCTTCCATGAATATGCCACGTTAGAACCTTCAGTTGTTTTCCTTTATTTTCCATATCTTTTATTTGAATAATTCCTGTTTAACATTTACCGTTTTCTCTTTCATTTCTTTTTTAAAAAGAAGTTCTTCTGCAGCCTGCATTACCGAGTTAACCGTAACATCTCTTACAAAGGAAATCTCATGCCTGCACCCATTTTGCGGTTCAAATGGATAGGGATCATTTGGAATAATTCCACAGAAAGGACAAGCCATGTTCCATGAAATAACGGGCCGGTGAATACTTCTGGAAAGCGGCCCCCAATTGATTAAGTTAGGCGCCCAATAAATGCCCACTGTTGGAGTATTTACAGCTCTTGCCAGGTGCAAAGGGCCGGTATCTCCCGAAATCACCATCAATGCATTTTGTAATATTGCCGCTAATCCACCCATGCTCACCGTTCCACAGCTATTGAGCGCTTTATGTTTCATTCCTGAAATGATCAGATCAACCGCTTCCCTTTCTTCTTCTGAACCTGTAAAAACCACTTCAATATTTTTTTTGGTTAACCAATCGGCAAGCGACATAAAATTCTTTGCAGGCCACGTTCTCCTGATATCTGCAGCAAAGGGATTTAAAACCACAAATGGTTTCTGATCCAGGAAATTAAGAAGGCCTTTTATCTCTTCTTCATCTTCTTTTAATATATTTATTCGTGGTTCAATGCAATCCGTTTTTGCGTCTATCAAAGCAGCCACTTCCAGGTAGCGTAATACTTCGCTTTGATAATAATAAAAAGGAATTGCACGGTCGATAGATTCAGCATTTCCGGTTGTGAGGCCTGCTGTTAATCCTGCATTGAGACGATTCAGAAAAGGATTTGCAGAAATTCCATTTCCCTGGAAATGAATGGCAATATCGAAATGTTCTTTTTGCATCTCGTCAAAAAACTTTTCGTGCAGGGCAATATCAGTCAATTCATTTATTTCATTGCGGATCCCCTCCATTACAGGTACAACGATTACGCGATCAACAGGAGTTCTTCCGGGAACTAAAAATTTTTTATGCCATGGCCTGCCTAATAGAATTATTTCAGCCTCCGGATATTCAGTACGAATCGCCTGAATAGCCGGCAGTGTCACCAAAAAATCGCCAAGCGCATTGGCACGTAATATGGCTATCTTGTTAATGTTTTTCAAATCCTTCAGATAAAATTTAATAACTAAAATGAAAAAGTAAGGAACAATGAAATTCCAAAAGGCGTGCCTTTTAAGTTGTTTTGTTATTCACTCTAAAAAGTGCTGAATGAAAGAGCAGGAAAGAAGAAAACCGGTTTTGG
>DATILZ010000632.1:0-5357 GCA_035475995.1 Hanamia sp.
CGAATGTTGAATTTCATGTTGCAGGTTTAGATCGTCCAAAGATACTACATGAGAACAAATACATTGCGCTTTTCCTTGTCCTTTTTTCTTTATATTCCCTTATTTTATTACACTTTACTTAACCTACTGCATTTTCAGTTATGGCCTAAAACGCTATATAGTAAAGGGTTTGTGATAAAGTTAGGAAAGATTTAGTAAAATTAGAAAAAGGCTAAAAGTCGGGATGACTGGATTCGAACCAGCGGCCTCTTCGTCCCGAACGAAACGCGCTACCGGGCTGCGCTACATCCCGAAAAATATATGTGCCGTAAAATTAATAATTATGAATTAATATTCAGTTTCCGGAAAACAGACAAATAATCACCAATTTTGTTTATATTATACCGTAAATTTTATTCCTTGTGCCAGAGGAAGTGTATCAGAATAATTAATGGTATTTGTTTGCCTGCGCATATAAACTTTCCATGCATCGCTACCACTTTCGCGGCCACCGCCGGTTTCTTTTTCGCCACCAAAAGCGCCGCCAATCTCTGCTCCCGAAGTTCCGATATTTACATTCGCTATTCCACAATCACTTCCTGCATTTGAAAGAAATGTTTCAGCTTCACGAAGATTCAATGTAAAAATAGAGCTGGACAATCCTTGTGGCACCGCATTCTGAAGAGCAATTGCTTCTTCGAGTGTTTTATATTTTATTAAATACAAAATCGGTGCAAAAGTTTCATGCTGAACAATTTCCATATCATTGGTTACTTCAGCGATGCACGGTTTTACATAACATCCGCTTTCAAATCCTTTACCCGAAAGCGTTCCACCTGCCAAAGCCATTTTCCCACCCTGTTTTTTTATCTGATCAATCGCATTCAGATATGCAGTTACTGCATCCTGATCTATCAATGGTCCTACATGATTTTCTTCTTTTAACGGATCGCCGATACTTAATTGTTTATACGCATTTACCAGTTTCTTTTTGAAAGAATCATAAATGTCTTCATGAATAATCAGCCGTCGTGTGGTAGTACAACGTTGTCCTGCAGTACCGACAGCGCCAAACAAACATCCAACCAAAGCGATATTCAAATCCGCTTCTTTTGAAATGATGATGGCATTATTTCCGCCAAGTTCGAGTAAGCTTTTTCCAAGTCTCGCACCAACCGCGGCGCTTACAGCCTTTCCCATTCTTGTTGAACCTGTTGCAGAAACCAACGCGATTTTTGGTTCATTGCAAATCCATTCACCAATTTCACGTCCACCGGTTACTAAATTACAAACGCCCTCAGGAACGTTATTTTCTTTAAAGACTTTTGAAATAATATTCTGACACGCGATTCCGCAAAGTGGCGTTTTTTCTGAAGGTTTCCAGATGCATACATCGCCGCAAACCATTGCTATCAGGCTGTTCCAGCTCCATACTGCCACAGGAAAATTAAACGCTGAAATAATTCCTACAATTCCAAGCGGATGATATTGTTCATACATTCTGTGCCCCGGTCTTTCACTGTGCATCGTAAGTCCATATAATTGCCGCGAAAGCCCGAGCGCCAGGTCTGAGATGTCAATCATTTCCTGTACTTCGCCCATTCCTTCCTGGAGGCTTTTGCCCATTTCATAACTTACTAATTTTCCCAGTGTTGCTTTATTTTTTCTCAGCTCATTTCCGATTTGACGGATAATTTCACCGCGTTTTGGTGCAGGCCACGCACGCCATTCGAGGAAAGCATGTTGTGCAGTTTCCACTACATAATCAAAACTTCTTTTATCGCATGCATTCACACTTGCAATGAGTTTGCCATCAACAGGAGAGGAGGATTTTATTTTTTCACCTGAGGCTGAAATCCATTTTGTACCAGTAGAAACGCCTTTATTTAATTCGGAGATCTTTAATTCTTTTAAAAAATTTTGCATGTTATCTATTTAAGTTCAAACTTTGATATAGAATTCCAAAGTTAACACTCTTTACCTCTCAAACATTCAATTTTCAACTTACCTCTTCAACATTCAAGCTCACTTTTTTCCGGCAAATCATTAAATGATAAATTTCAATAGAAACATTATCAAATACAAAATCGATTTATTTTCTTAGTTTACTTAAAAAAGATAATATACTCAAGCCTTAACTCATTTTTTGGCTCTTATGTATATGTAAATCGATAACCAACACACTGATTGCCTTTTCAAAAAATATTTTTGTTCAGTCTGAATTTCCATTTTTTCCATTAGCTTTGACCTTTAATGCAACTATCCACCAAACATCTTCTCGGCATTAAAGATTTACAGCTTTCAGACATTGAATTAATTCTTTCTACTGCCATCCAATTTAAAGAAGTATTACAAAGGCCAATAAAAAAAGTTCCGTCATTGCGCGATATAACCATCGTTAATTTGTTTTATGAAAACTCAACACGGACACGTATTTCATTTGAAGTAGCAGAAAAAAGACTGAGTGCAGATACGCTCAATTTTTCCGCTTCCGGCTCATCGGTTTCAAAAGGAGAAACTTTATTGGATACGGTTAATAATATACTTTCAATGAAAGTGGATATGGTGGTAATGCGACACAGTGCCAGCGGAGCTCCGCATTTTTTAGCCAAACATATTCCTGCCGCGATTATCAATGCAGGCGATGGAATTAATGAACATCCGACGCAGGCTTTATTAGACGCATTTTCAATAAAAGAAAAACTTGGAAAGCTGGAAGGGAAAAAGATCGTACTGGTCGGAGACATCATGCATTCGAGAGTGGCACTCAGCAATATTTATTTACTGAAAAAAGCAGGTGCAGAAGTGATGGTTGCCGGGCCGCCTACTTTAATTCCAAAATACATCCGCGAAGCATTTGATATCCGCGTGGAATACAATCTTAAAAAAGCATTGCAATGGTGTGATGTGGCCAACATTCTGCGCATACAACTGGAAAGACAAAACCAGGTTTTATTTTCTTCTTTAAGAGAATATAATCTCGTTTATGGTGTCAAAAAAAAGTTGCTCGACAGTTTAAATAAAGAGATTGTAATTCTTCATCCCGGGCCTATCAACAGAGGGGTGGAAATAGACAGCGATGTAGCTGATTCGAAACAATCGATTATTTTGCAACAGGTAGAAAATGGCGTAGCAATCAGAATGGCAGTGTTATATTTATTGAGCAATCAACAAACTTTTAGTTGAGTTTTTCATTTTAAAATAAAGCAAAAACTTTTTATGGAACGAATCTGCTTATTTCCCGGAACCTTTGACCCTGTCACACTTGGGCACACCGATATCATTGACCGGGCGCTTCCATTGTTCGATAAATTATATATTGGTTTGGGAAGAAACAGCAATAAAGTTCCGATGTTTTCTGAAGATCAACGATTGGAATGGCTCAAAGAAATTTACAAGGATGAACCACGCATTGGCGTACTTGCTTATGATGGATTGACAGTAGATTGCTGCAAAGAAGTAGGCGCTGATTTTATTTTGCGCGGCATTCGTTATGTAAATGATTTTGAATACGAAAAAGCGATCGCCGACATGAACCGGAGTTTAAAAAATAATGTGGAAACGATTTTTTTAACCACACTTCCGAAATATACTTCCATCGCCAGCACTTTGATCAGAGATGTAATTCGTAATAACGGCGATATTTCTCAATTTTTGCCGGAGGCTGTGAAGAAGGCTATTTATAAAAAATGAAGCTCAAAAAACTATACTGATAAAATGTCTATTTGGTTTCATAAAAATATCCGCATTGAAGATCTGGCCACAATTGCAGCCGACACTATGGCGGATTTTCTGGAATTAAAATGGGTAGAAATAGGAGATGACTTTTTAAAAATGTCTATGCCTGTCAATGCTAAAACCCGTCAGCCTTATGGATTTCTTCATGGAGGCGCTTCCTGTGTATTGGCTGAAACGATTGGTAGCATTGGTTCTGCGCTTGTTATTGACCGCCAAAAATTTTATTGTGTTGGACTCGAAATAAATGCTAATCATTTGCGAAGCGTAACAGATGGAATTGTTATAGCTATTGCACATCCTTTGCATCTTGGCAAAACAACTCATGTATGGGATATTAAAATTTATGACGATAAAGATAGATTATTTTGTGCCGGCAGGTTAACGGTCGCCATTCTTTCTATAAAAAAATAAAAGATTTATTTTTAAGAAAGTAAGAATTAGAAGTATTTGTTCTTTTACTGTAATGGAATTAATAAATGTATTTTGTTTCCGGTGCTTTTTTTTACAATAGAATAAATGTGGTATTATTTGTAATACTTAGGTCATTTTTAAAATATTGCACGCAGTCTGCCCTTTATTTTTTCATCTTTACTTGAAAATAATAATAATTTTATTACCAGGTTTTTTTGCCTTTGAAAATTGCAGGAAGATTTTTTTCCAATTTTTTTAAAAATTAAAAAAAAATGAAAATCTTCTGTCTCTTTTTTATTGCCGCATTCGCATTATCTCATACTTCAACAGGCCAGAATAAACATGGCCCTCAATCAAAAACACAAGCGCCCAAACCTTCTATGAAGAGCGCGTCGGATTCTCTTAAAATGGCCATTAACGATGCCAAATCTTCATTTAATACCCTGTTTAAAAATCATAGAGATACGGAAGCGATCATGATCTCAAATATAGAATATGAGGACCCCAATCTGGCTAATTTAAAAGAAAGCCTGAAAAAATTAAAAGGGGTGAAATCTGTTTCTGAGCAATATAAATCTTCCAATGCAGTTTTGAAAATTCCATATAAAGGCAAACCTACTGAAATGTGGGATGAACTTCCTGCTTCTGTAAAAGCGCCATTCAAACTGGTGGAAGCGGGTGACAATTATATTTCACTGCAATTCAAAAACGATAAATGAAATTAGGATTTATGTCTGTTATAATTAATTTGGATAAGAAAGATTTTCAAAAATTAAAAAGTATTCAACGATAATTTAAATGGATAATAACGGCTACCCACAAACGAAATTTATTTAAAACAAAGTCATTCTTATTTCACCGCGCTCTTCTTTAAATCCGCGCTTATATCATATCCCTGAACAGACAGATTTATTGTAAGAACTTCACCTTTCAGTTTGCCTGTAACGGGCGTCATTTGTCCTTGTATCGGCACCGTAAATGAAATACTATCGCCAATTACTTTTCCATTGCTGATATCAGAAACAGAGCCATCATAGTGGGTATCTTTTCCGGTAAGAGAGTCGCCCTGGGCTACAAAATCATAAGTTACATCATATTGATTCATCACTTTGCCTGTCCAGTGGCCCGTAATATTATTGTCCTGTGCAAATAAAAATGAAATAGATAATGTAAAGAAAAGTGATAATAGAATTCTCTTTGTCATACAATTTTTATTAATTGTTTATAAA